>JAZFSU010000282.1:0-9668 GCA_036446335.1 Dehalococcoidia bacterium
AGGAGGGCAAAGATGATGAGGAAGACGAAAAGAAGAAATCGCTCCCGGATCTCACCAAGGGCGAGAATCTCAAGCTGTTGAGACTTGAGCCCGACCAACATTTCACCCAGCCCCCGCACCGGTATACGGAGGCAACTCTGATCAAGGCTCTGGAGGAACTCGGCATCGGGCGCCCCAGCACGTACGCTCCGACGCTGTCGCTGATACAGGAGCGCGGCTATGTTGAGCGCAGCAATGGTAGGCTGGGGCCCACGGAGCTCGGCACGATCGTGTCAAAATGGCTCGATGAGCACTTCTCGGACATAGTAGACGTAGGCTTCACCGCCCAGATGGAGGAGAAGCTGGACCAGATTGCCAGCGGCCAACTGGAGTGGGTGCCAATGATGCACGAATTTTTCTGGCCTTTCAAGACGGTGCTAGACGAAACAGAGAAGACCAACGAGAAGATCCCCCCCGAACCCACAGACCAGACCTGCGAGAAATGCGGCAGCCCAATGGTGATCAAGCGGGGACGCAGGGGCAAGTTCTTGTCCTGCAGCGGCTTTCCGAAGTGCAAGAACGCCAAATCCCTTGATGAGGATGGTTCGCAGGGCCAAGAGACTCCTTCCAAGGCCCCCGAGACAACCGACGAGATCTGCGAGAAATGCGGCAGACCGATGGTAGTCAAGTCCGGGCGTTTTGGCAAGTTCCTGTCTTGCAGCGGCTACGATGACCCCGACAAGAAGAAGAAGTGTAAGACCACCAAGTCACTGCAGGCAACCAGCACGGGTGTCAAGTGCCCTACCCCCGGATGCGAAGGTGATCTCGCTCAGAGGAGGAGCAAGCGAGGGCGCATTTTCTACGGCTGCTCCAAATACCCGGACTGCAAGTTCGCCACCTGGGACAAGCCACTGCCTGAGCCATGCCCCGAATGCCAGGGACTATTGACCGTGTCCAAGAGCGGCACGACGAAGTGCGCCAGTTGCGGCCATCAGAACTAGGCACATCAGGACGGCTAGAGTGTGAAAGAGCTACTTGAGAAGTACGTCAGACACCTTGAGCTGGAGCGGAGCATATCCCCCCTGACGGTAAGGAACTACGCCTCTGATATCCGGGGATTCGTCGACTTCCTCAGCACGGACGGCGTCGAGTCTTTGGACGAGATAGACCGCTTGACCATGCGGCGATACCTTGCTGGACTCCACTATGAAGGGACGGCCAAAGCCAGCATCAGCCGCAAGCTGAGTGCTCTGCGGTCGTTCTTTCGCTACTTGGAGCGCGAGAAGCTGACAGACAAGCAGCCGCTGTTGACGTTGTCGGCACCCAAGCCTGAGAAGAGACTGCCGTCATTCCTGACCAAGGAAGAGGTTTCGCGTCTGCTTCAGTCGCCTGATGCCTCAACACCGCAGGGCCTCAGGGATCGTGCTATTCTGGAACTGCTCTACGCTTCAGGGCTGCGGCTCAGCGAGATAGTGAACCTGAACTTGGACAGCATCGACCTCAGCTCTCGCCAGCTGAGGATCTGGGGCAAGGGAGCGAAAGAGCGTATCGGGCTCATGGGCGTCCCTGCGGCCAAGGCGCTCGACACCTACCTGAAGCTTGGTCGTTTCAAGCTTCAGGCCAAAACAGAGACACGGGCTCTCTTCTTGAACCGCTACGGCAAGAGGATTGCGGAGCGCCGCGTTCAGTATATGATCAGCAAGTACGCCAAGCAGGCAGGGCTTGATATGCGGGTCTTCCCACACATGATGCGCCATACATACGCCACACACTTGCTCGACGGCGGAGCGGACCTCAGAGTGGTTCAGGACCTCCTGGGGCATGCCAAGCTTTCGAGCACGCAGATTTATACGCACGTCAGTCAGAGCCAGATCCGCCGTACCTACCTTGCAGCTCACCCAAGAAGCGGCGCCGGAAAGGGGGAAAGATGAGAATACTGGTTGTCCACGGCCCAAACCTGAATGTGCTTGGGAAACGTCAGACCTCCATCTACGGCAGCAAGACTCTACCCGAGATCGACTCTCTGCTTCAGGAAAGAGCCCGAGAGCTGGGAGTTGAAATCCAGACATTCCAGTCCAACCACGAAGGAGCACTGGTAGACTTCCTCCAAGACAATTGCGCCCAGGCGTCGGGAATCATCATCAACCCAGGAGCGCTCACCCACTACGGGCTGTCGCTGCGTGACGCGCTGGCCGACACCTCATTGCCCGTGATAGAGGTTCATCTTTCGAACATCTACACACGGGAAGAGTTCAGACACCACTCTGTTGTCGCCCCCGTTGCCAGAGGGCAGATATCGGGCTTCGGATGGCGGGGTTACATCGCGGCCCTGGAGCTGCTGGCTGCACCGGAGGCATAGGCAAGCATATGGGCAGCCGGATCGACAAGCTCCGCGACCTGCTCATACACAACGAGCTCGACGCCATCCTCATCTCGCAAGCTGAGAACCGCCGCTATCTTTCGGGCTTCACCGGCTCCGCAGGGTCCCTGCTCATCTCGCAGAACACAGCCATACTAGCCACAGACTTCCGTTATGTCGAGCAGGCCAATGCGGAAGCGCCCGAATTCGAGGTAGTCAGAATAACTGACGATCTGTCAAAGTGGTTACCTGGTCTGGTCTCGGATCCAGGCATCCGGAACTTGGGATTCGAGGAAACCGACCTGCCCTACTCCACCTACAGACAGTTGGCCGCAGCCACCGGGGAAGGCGGAAAGAGCATCAGCCTCGTACCCGCCAGGTCGCTGGTGGAGTCCCTGCGCGCCGTGAAAGACGAAGCAGAGTTGGGGTATCTCGAGCAGGCGGCCGCACTGGCTGACGCCGCTCTTGACAATATCCTGCCCGAGATCAATCCCGGGATTTCCGAGAAAGAGCTTGCCTGGCGGCTGGAAAGCTTCGTTCGCGAGAAAGGCAGCGAACCCCTGCCGTTTGACGTTATCGTGGCCTCCGGGCCCAACTCGGCGCTGCCTCACGCCAAACCCACCGACAGGGCCATCGAGGGCAGCGAGCCGGTCGTGATCGACATCGGTGCTAGAGTCAGGGGATACTGCAGCGACATCAGCAGAACCATCTGCCTGGGGAACGAGGATAGCACATTTGCCCGGATTTATGATATAGTCTTAGGAGCGCAGCTTACCGCCATGGCGACCGTGCAATCGAGTATGGGCGGCGAGCAGGCCGACCAACTGGCTCGCACAGTTATCACTCAGGCGGGCCACGGAGACGCCTTTGGCCATGGATTGGGGCATGGCGTCGGGCTGGCGGCGCACGAGGAGCCCCGCTTGGGCCCCCGTTCCTCAAGCGTCCTGGCGAACGGCATGGTGTTCACCATCGAGCCAGGCATCTACGTAGCGGGCTGGGGTGGTGTCAGGATAGAAGACATGGTCGTGCTGGAGAACGGCAAGGCACGGCCGATGACAAGGGCAAACAAGTCGCGGAGGTGACAATATGATCGACGCCGGGGAAGCGCGAAAAGGGATGACGATCGAGCTGGATGGAAATGTCTACAACATCATTGACTTCCAGCACATCAAAATAGGACGCGGCAGTGCGCAGGTCCGCCTGAAGCTGAGAGACATTCGCGCAGGGCACACGATAGACCGCACCTTCCAGGCCGGCGAGAGATTCAACCGGGTCCAAGTGCAGCAAAGGCCCGCCCAGTACCTGTACCAGGACGGCAACATGTACTACTTCATGGACAACGAGAACTTCGAACAGACACCCCTGACCTCCGAGCAACTTGGCAATGCCCTCAGCTACCTCAAAGAAGAGATGACAGTCACAATCTCGCGACTCGGGGACGAGGCAATCGGGATCGATCTGCCAATAACGGTGGAACTCGCCGTCGCTGAGACCGGCCCCACCTTCAAGGGAGATACCGGCTCATCAGGCACAAAGCCCGCCGTCATGGAAACGGGCATCACGGTTAACGTGCCCTTCTTCGTCAGCACCGGCGACGTCCTGCGTGTGGACACTCGCGATGGCAGCTACGTCGAGAGAGCGTAATCCTGCAGGTGATCGAATTTGCTGAGAGCCGACCTCCATGTGCACACGTGCTTCTCCCCGGATTCAATATCCACCCCTGAAGAGATCGTTCGACGCTGTCTTGAGATCGGCATCAACTGCCTGGCGGTGACCGACCACAACACCATCTCAGGGGCTCTGGAGATGAAACGCATTGCCCCTTTCACTGTCATAGTTGGCGAGGAGATGCGGACCACCCACGGAGAGATCATCGGCCTGTTCCTCAGCGAAGAGGTTCCCCGCGACCTCTCCCCCGAAGAGACAGTGGCCCGAATCAAGAGCCAGGGTGGCCTCGTGTGTATACCTCACCCTCGCGACCGTTTCCGGCCCTTGTCATGCCTCCGCCGAGATGCCCTCGAGAAGATAATGCCTGACGTAGATCTAATCGAGGTCTACAATTCTCGAACGTGGCTGCAGCGGGACTCGACGCTGGCCCAGCAACTGGCGCAGGATCTCGGGGTGCCCGGCACCGCCGGGAGCGATGCCCATGTGGTGAGAGAGATCGGCAGAACCTACGTCGAACTCCCCGAGTTCGACGGCGCCGACGGGTTTCGCTCGGCCATCGCCCAGGGACAGGTCTTCGGGCAAAAAACCAGCACCTTGGTCCACTTCTACAACGTCAGAAACAGAATCATCAAGCGCCTCAGGAGGAGCTAGCGGCAATGTACAGGATCGGGTGGTTCTCCACAGGACGGGGGGAGGGTTCACGGGCTCTGCTGCAGACAGTTCAGGGAAGCATTCGGAAGGGCGAGATCAACGCCAAGATCGACTTCGTCTTCTGCAACCGAGAACGGGGACAGACGAAAGAAACCGACCTGTTTCTCGACCTCGTAGCGTCCTTCGATATTCCACTGGTCTGCCTCTCCTCCAAGAAATTCAAGTCCCAGTTGGGAATCGGCCCTTCCGAGGATTGGCGGCTCCAGTTCGACAGGCAGGTGATGAAGCTGCTCAACGAGTTCAGTCCCGATATCAGCGTGCTCGCCGGCTACATGCTCATCGTCAGTGGGGAGATGTGCCAGCAATACAGCATGATCAACCTCCACCCGGCTGCACCGGGAGGACCCGCCGGCACCTGGCGGGAAGTCATCTGGCAGCTGATCGAAGGCAGGGCATCCGAGACCGGGGCTATGATGCACCTCGTCATCCCGGAACTGGATAAGGGGCCGCCGATGACCTACTGCACGTTTCCCATCAGAGGAGAGCTTTTCGACAGACATTGGGAGGCGATAGAGCAGCAGTCAGTCCAAGAAGTGATCGCCCGGGAGGGCGAAGACAATGCGCTCTTCAAGCTGATCCGACAGGAGGGCGCGAGGCGGGAATTGCCCCTCATTTCGGCCACTCTCAGGGCCTTCAGCGAGGGCAAGATTCGCATTGAAAAGGGCGAAGCGGTCGACAGCAGCGGGAAGCCCGTGGGCAGCTACTCCCTCAATGAGGAAATCGACAAGATCATGCGAGACAGGCCCACGAACTGAAGCGGATCGACCAATCCTGGATCAGTCTCCCTTCTTCTCCTCTTTCTCAGGGCCTCTGAGAATCTCGTCGATCAACCCATACTCCAGCGCATGGTCAGCACTCATGTAGTAGTCGCGATCCGTGTCGTGAATGATCTTCTCCATGGGCTGTCCAGTATGTTTGGCCAAGATAGAGCGCATCACTTCCTGTAGCCTCAGTATCTCCCTTGCCGCAATCTCGATGTCTGATGCCTGCCCCTGGGCACCACCCAGCGGCTGGTGCATATGGATAGTAGAATTGGGAAGAGCATAGCGCTTGCCCTTAGTGCCGGCGGCGAGCAGAACTGTGCCCATGCTGGCTGCCAACCCGACGCAGATGGTCGATACATCGCAACGGATGAGATTCATCGTGTCATAGATCGCCAGCCCGGAGTTGATGACCCCACCAGGGCTGTGGACATAGAGATTGATGTCCTTGTCAGGGTCCTCGCGCTCCAGATATAGAAGCTGGGCGATTATGTTGTTAGCTACATAGTCATTGATCGGCATGCCCAGGAAGATGATGCGCTCCTTGAACAGCAGCGAGTATATGTCATACGAGCGCTCACCGCGGGCGGTTGTTTCGACTACCCACGGCATGATATTGCTAGGCTGCATCTGCATTTTCGTCCCCCTCATCCTTTGTTGGTGATGCCACAGATTCCTCTGCCGACGGCACGTGCCCGCTGTCCCCTGTAGCTATCTCGTAAAGGCGATCCATCGCCTTCTTCATGAACAGGTTTCTACCCAGCGACTCGCGAGCCGCCGGTGACTCAAAGAGCTTGGATATACCTTCACCAGGAGCAAGCTTCCTTATGCCTTCCACCTCGGCATCGATCTCGTCGGCGCCGATCTCAATCGCTTCCATCTCGGTGAACCTCTGTATGGCAAGCGATCGAACAACCATCTTCTCTGCGACGGGCCTGATCTCGTTCCTCAGTTCCTCTTCGGTCTTCCCCACACTCTTGAGGTAGTTCTCAAGGCCTTTCCTATCGCCCAACTCCTCCCTCTGCTGCTCCACCAGGTGATCTATCTGGCGGTCCACCATGACATCAGGGTACTCGATTTTGGCCAAGTCAACAAGGGTCAGGATTGCCTTCTCCTCAATCGCGTTTCTTGCCTCGGTCTCTTTTCTGCCCCTCAGATCAGCTTCAAGCTTCTCTCTGAGAGCTTCCAGCGTTTCCAGACCCTGCCCCAAGCCCTTGGCAAACTCATCGTCCAGCTCGGCAAACTTCTTCTCCTTGACCTCATTGACAACTACCCTGAAGCTGCACTCCTTCCCCGCGTGCTCCCCCTGTCCCTCAGGCAGCGTCAGGCTAAAAGTCTTTTCCTGTCCCTTTTCCGCCCCCTCCATTTGCTCGCTGAACCCTGGAAGAGTCGAGGGCAGATCAGGAGATAGCTCGTACCATCTCTCTTTTTCATCGATCACAGTCGCGCCCTCGACCGTGCCCTCCACATCAATGGCCAGAAGATCTCCAGCCGCGGCCGGCCTGTCTACCGGTTCCCAGGGAGCCTGGAGGGAGCGAATCCTCTCCAGGACCTCGGCTACGCCATCCTCCGTCACCTCCACCGCATCCGGCTCGAACCTCATCTCGCTGTAATCACCCAGCTCCACCGTGGCGCGCACGGGAACGGTGGCTTTGAACGAGAGGGGGTCTACCTGTACGATATCGATATCCGGCTGCGCGATGGCATCGACTTCGTTTTCCTGAATTGCTCGATCATAGACCTCCGGTAGCAGATGCTCGGCGGCATCCTCGATCAGGGCTGCCTTGCCAAAGTACTGCTCCAGCAGAGCGGTGGGCGCTTTTCCCTTGCGAAAGCCGGGAATATCTGCCTTGGCACCCAAACGGCGGTAGGCCTGCTGAACCGCCTTCTCCATCTCCTCGGCTTCGGCCTCGATGTTGAGAACCACCCGGCTCCCTTCGATCTTTTCGGTGGTAACCTTCATCTTCCTCCAATCAAGCCAATTATATCACGAGCCCAGTTCCCAGTGAACACGCGGGGCTGCCGGGCAATAGCTCAGATCAGCCGTCAATCAGGCGCAGGTGCAACTCACGAAGCTGGTCCGGAGAAACGGGCGAAGGCGAATCCAGCATCAGGTCCGCCCCGCTTTGAGTCTTGGGGAAAGCGATGACCTCCCTGATGTTGTCCTCGCCGGTGAGCAGCATCAGGAATCGATCGATGCCCGGAGCGATGCCCCCGTGGGGGGGAGCGCCGCACTCCAGGGCTTCCAGGAGATGTCCGAACCTTGCTTCGGTCTCCTCCTTTTCGTATCCCAGGATCCGGAACACTTTCTCCTGAAGTTCCCGCGTATGGATCCTGATCGATCCACTTGATATCTCAGAGCCGTTGCACACGAAATCATAGCTCCTCGCCCGCACCTTCCCCGGATCGGAGTCCAGCATCGGCACATCCTCGCTCCTGGGCGCGGTGAACGGGTGATGCATCGGCTCCCAGTGACCCTCATCGTTACAGTCAAACATCGGGTAGTCTACGATGAAACAAAACGCCATGACATTGGGATCGGCAAGGCCCAGGCGATGTCCCATTTCTGAGCGCAGGGCGCTCAGGACATTGTCTACTACCTTCGGACGGTCCGCAACAAGAAGCAGCAGGTCTCCCATTTTGGCTCGCAGCCGCCGCACCACCTCCCCAATCTGCTCGTTGGTGAGGAACTTAGCCACCACGGAACGAACCTTGTCGGGAGTCATATCCGCTGGCGACTCCCCCGGCTCTCCATCAAGGGCCATGGTCACCAGCCCCTTGGCCCCACGACTGCGAACGAAGTCGGTCAACTCAGCCAATTGGCTTCGGGAGTAACCGCCGCACCCCGGTGCGACCAACCCTCTCACCTTTCCCCCATCGCGGAGCACCTCGCGAAAGACGGCGAATTCGCCGTCTTTGAAAATGTCCGAAAGGTCGGCAAGCTCCATACCGAACCTCAAGTCCGGCTTATCACAACCGTACTTCTCCATCACCTCGGCATACGAGAGGCGGGGGAAAGGCTTGATGACCCAGAAATGAGGAGCCATCGTCTCCACAAGAGACGTGAACAGCTCCTCCATCAGGCTGAGGATGTCGTCCTCGTCGACAAAGCTCATCTCGAGATCTAGCTGCGTGAACTCAGGCTGACGGTCGGCCCTGAGGTCCTCGTCCCGGAAACATCGAGCTATCTGGAAGTACTTGTCAAAGCCCGCGACCATGAGCAACTGCTTGAGCTGCTGGGGCGACTGTGGCAGTGCATAGAACATGCCCTCGTGGACCCGGCTGGGCACAAGATAGTCCCGCGCTCCTTCCGGCGTGCTTTTTATCAGTACAGGGGTCTCGATCTCAAGGAACCCCCTTGCATCAAGGAAGTCGCGCATGAACTTGACCACACGGTGTCGCAGGATAATGTTGCGCTGCATCCGCTCGCGCCTGAGATCGAGATAACGGTACTTGAGGCGAAGCGACTCTTCCACTTCGACGTCTTCGTTGATGTAGAACGGCGGGGTTTTAGCCCTGTTGAGGATCTCTATCTCATCGGCGATGAGCTCGACGTCGCCGGTCGGCAGGTTCTTATTCTCTGTTCCCGCTGGCCGGAGGGCGATGGTGCCCTTCACGGTGGCCACGTACTCGTTCCGCAGCTCGGTTGCAATGGCGTGAGCCGCAGGCGATCCCTCGGGGTTGAACACAGTCTGGACAATCCCCTCTCGGTCGCGCAGATCAATGAATACCAAGCCACCGTGATCACGTCGCCGATTGACCCATCCGGCGACTGTCACCTCGTGGCCGACTTGCTCCTTCCGAAGCTCCCCGCAGTAGTGCGTTCTCAGCGTAGACACGGCTACGATTATAGCTGATTATCCGGGGTTCTTCAATGGGGACGAACGCCAGACGGAGCCGGACCCGGTCTCAAGACGCGGTTCCCTGGAGGCTGCGCCAACTCCAGGCTCAAGCCTGATCCGCTCGCCCTGCGCTTGGCGAAGGGCCGCTCGCAGTTCGACATCGTGGCATCGCCACAGGAGTAGAACCGCCACACGCCGTGAGGTGTCATTGCAGACAAAGCGCAGGTGCAACGCGGGTCCGGGCACAGCGAAACGTGCCCGGTCTGCCCTATCACTCAGGGGGACCGGCAGAATCCGGGCGAGGTGGCGCTTCGAATGCCTTCTTAAAGTGGTGCAGCGAGGCCTTCT
>JAZFSU010000283.1:0-4022 GCA_036446335.1 Dehalococcoidia bacterium
CTGCTGATGGGTACGGTGTTTCTCGGTGTGGGGATATACGTGTTGCTGTCGAAGGGCGATACACACGACCGACTGGGCAAGATGCTGCCAGCCGGCCTGTCGCCAACACTGGTCATGTTGGCCATGGTTATCAGCGTCCCGCCGGTGTGTGGGCTTATCGGTGCAATTGCGGGCATCCTCTACAATGTGGCCGAGGGGTCTGCACCTGATGCCGGTCTCGGGAGCCCGAATCTCGTATTCACGGCAGTTGTCCTTGGCCTGGTGGCGCTCGTCGCCCTGATGTGGCTGCTGCTGGCTCGCAGGAAGCCGGGCGCCGTGGCCTTCACCGTGCTGACGGCGTTCGCTGCGCTATTCGGCTGGTTTCTGCCACTGCTCGCGAGCTGGCGGTAGCAGCCCTCTCGGCGTGCTTGCTTACTGGGCAGCGTTCGGGCGTACCTAGGTTGGCAGTCAATGCTGGTCCCTGGATTGAACCAGCAAACAGCCAAGAGACACCCATCCTCCTCTCCGGGCTGCGATGAGGATAGACTCGGCACAGACATGAGAGACCTAAGACAATACGGAACTGGGCCTTTCCATATGGCCGTCATTCACGGTGGACCAGGGGCGCCCGGAGAAATGGCACCGGTTGCTCATGAGCTCTCCTGCGGCAGAGGTGTCCTGGAGCCGCTTCAAACGGCGACAACAGTTGAGGGGCAAGTGCTGGAGCTGAAGGCGGTTCTGGAGAACAACGGAGACCTTCCCGTCACATTAATCGGTTTCTCATGGGGTGCAATGCTCAGTTTTATGCTTGCAGCCCGGTATTCTTCATTGGTCAGGAAACTCATACTTATTGGGAGTGGGCCCTTCGAAGAGCAGTATGCTGCGACCATAATGGACACTCGGTTGAGCCGCCTTGGTGGTGAAGAGAGAGAGGAAGTCCTTTCACTGATGCAAACCTTGGAAGCCCCCGGCACCAAAGACAAGAACACACACATGGCCCGTCTTGGACAGTTGATATCCAGGGCTGACTCATTTGACCCATTGCTTCAAGACAACGACGTGCTGGAATGCCAGTATGACATCTTTGAAAGCGTATGGGAGCAGGCAAGGGAGCTGAGGAGCAGCGGGAGGCTCTTGGAGCTCGGCAGGAGAATCCAGTGTCCTGTGGTCGCGATCCATGGCACCTACGATCCCCACCCTTCGGAAGGCATCAGAGTCCCTCTTTCTCGGGTTGTGAAGGACTTTCGATTCCATTGTACTGGAGAAGTGCGGTCACCGTCCCTGGGTCGAACGGAGCGCCAGAGACGCCTTCTATGGCATCCTGAGAGATGAAGTCCAGATCCTCCCATGATTCCAGCAGTGATTGGCCAACCCGGCCTCCCCCTCCAGTGCCCGGCGGCTCTTCATCGGCAGTGTGACAAGTGTTGACTGCGGGGCCTCGGCAATTCCAGGGTCCCTGGCATAGCTCAGGCACTCGCGTGGACTCACGGTCAGCCCGTTTTGTCAAAGCGATACGACTGTGCTAACATTCCCAGGTGAGGTAACGAGGATACGGATCGCGTCCATCGCTTGGCCCATCACAACATTTGGTGCACGCGCGCCCTTATCTATCCAACAGCGAGTTCGGCATGTCAAATAACACTTCCTTGAGTGAAGCTTACGTCTCCCTTGACCTTGAGACCACTGGCTTGGATTCTGCGACTGACGACATCATAGAGATTGGGGCCGTCAAGTTCGTAGGTGATGAGGTCATCGACACGTATCAGTCGTTCGTCAATCCCACGCGGACGCTGCCATATCGTATTCAAGTCCTCTGCGGTATTCAGCAGGCCGATGTTGACGCCGCGCCTGCGTTTCCGGAGTTATCTGAGACGCTTCGCTCCTTCGTCCAGGATTGTACCATAGTGGGGCACAATGTCTCCTTCGACTTGGGTTTCCTTCAGAGCAAGGGGTGCCAGTTCACCAACACTACCTATGATACGTACGAACTTGCGACCCTCTTTCTGTTTGGGCAACCGGACTATAGCCTGGCAACTCTTGCCGCGCGACTGGGTTTGTCTGTTCCGGAGCACAGGGCCCTGGCCGATGCCGTGGCAGCAAAGGGTCTCTTCCTCGCTCTGGTTGACCGCGCCTGTGAGCTGGACATAGGCACACTTGATGACCTGGCGCGCCTCGCAAAGAGGGTTGAGTGGGGTCTCGAGCCGTTCTTCACGGAGGTGCTGAGAGCGAAAGCCAGGACTTCGTTTACCGGGGAAGTCAGGCGAACTCTTCCAGACCGTGGTGAACAGCACCTGTGGGCAAAGGAAGGCGAGCGTCGCCGAGACCCGCACGCCGAAAGGACCCTTCTTAACGTTGATGATCTCTCGAAGATTCTGGATGGTGACGGGCTGCTGGCACAGACCATCCCCGACTATCAGCGCCGTACCGGCCAGATTCGCATGATGAAGGCTGTCGCGGAAGCCTTCAATGACGGTGAGCATCTTATCGTGGAGGCGGGCACAGGCACGGGGAAATCGATCGCCTATTTGTTGCCCGCGGTTTTCTTCTCGCTGCAGAACGAATTGCCTGTGGTTATTTCCACTAACACTATCAATCTGCAGGAGCAACTTGTGGGCAAGGACATCCCGGATTTGCTCAAGGCGCTCGAGTTGTACGAGGACGGTGCCGTCAGCAAGCTGAAGGTGGTTCAACTCAAGGGGCGATCCAACTACCTTTGCCGGATGAGGTACGAGGCGCTCTCGCTGACGGACAGGATGACCCTGGAGGAAGCGAGGGTCGTGGCTCGCATCAAGGTGTGGCTCCTGTCAACCCGAACGGGTGACAGGTCCGAGCTCAGCCTCTACGGAAGCGAGCTCCGCGTGTGGGGCAGGGTCTGTGCCCAGTTCGACGATCGTGTGGAGTCGCGATGTCTTCACAGGCAGCGGGGCACCTGCTTCCTGCATCAGGCGCGAGGAGCAGCTGAGGACGCGCATATCATCGTCGTCAACCACGCACTGCTTCTCTCCGACCTGGTTGCCGAGGGCAGGATTCTGCCATCGCATGCCCACATCATCATCGACGAAGCCCATCACCTCGAGGATGAGGCTACGTCCCAGCTCGGGTTCGAGGCCAATCAGTGGGCGGTGTTCGAATACCTGAGCCGGTTCAGGAGAGAGACCGGAGGCCAGCGGCCTTCGGGACTGCTTCCCGCGGTCAGTGACTGCTTCCGCGGAAGCAGTGTAGCGGGGGCGAGGCAACGCCAGACCCGGGAACTGGTCGAGGCGCTCGAGAGACTGGTGCAGGCCGCAGAGGCCCAGCTGTCGCAGTTCTTCGGCAAGCTGCGCGAGTTTGTCGACAACCACTCCACCGACAGAGGTGGGTATGAGCGGCATTTGCGGCTGACGGCTGCCACACGCGCTCAGCCAGGGTGGTCCCGAGTGGAGATCCTCTGGGAAGACCTGGGCATCGTTCTGGCGGACATAGCGGACCATATTGATGAGCTTTATGTTGGTCTGGAGGGACTCGAGGATAACAATGTCACGGCCTACGATCACCTGATGACCGAGCTTCCCTCCGTGCTCAGCCGAGGGAACGAGCTGCGTCACCAAATCGGCGCCCTTGTGTCCCAGCCGGATGCGGACAACATCTACTGGCTTACCGCGGAGCAGGAGACCGGAGCAGTGGGCTTGCACAGTGCTCCTCTGAATGTCGGCGTGGTCCTTGAGAAATCCATCTTCGGCTCTGCTGAGTGTGCTATCCTGACGGGTGCCACTCTGAGCATAGAGGGCACATTCGAGTATATCAAGGGAAGGTTGGGTCTACACAATCCCAAAGAGGTCCTGCTCGAGTCGCCCTTCGACTACCTCGCGTCAACAATGGTTTACCTGCCTGATGATATACCCGATCCGGGCCGACCTGGCTATCAGGAGGCTGTGCAGGGCCTGCTGATCGAACTCTGCCAGGCCTCCAGGGGGCGGGCCCTGGCTCTGTTCACCTCGCACAGCGCGCTTCGAGCGACTCAGGCCGCAATCCAGGCCCCACTTGAGAAAGAGGGCATTCTGGTA
>JAZFSU010000284.1:0-5762 GCA_036446335.1 Dehalococcoidia bacterium
TCGCTGCGAATCCGCCCCCTTTCCGCGACAGTCATTCGTGCGGTTGCCGAGAGTGGCGCGCAGACGGTCTCCGTCGCCCCCGAGGCAGGTTCTGAGAGACTGCGCCAACTCATCAATAAGTGCGTGACGGAAGACGACATCATCAGGGCAATCGACACGATTTCAGACGTGGGACTGCGTCAAATCAAACTATACTTCATGATCGGGCTGCCCACGGAAACCGATGACGACATCGAGGAGATCATCAGGCTGACTCTCGACGCCAAGAGCCGTATCGAGAAGACGGGATGCCGCATCGCCCTCACGGTGGAGCCCTTCGTGCCTAAGGCGGGCACTCCGTTCCAGTGGCTCGCCATGGCGGGGTCGGGCGACCTCGAGCGGCGTACGCGCAGAATCAAGAGCGGCCTCGCCGGCAGCGGCATCGAAGTCAGGGCCGAAAGCGTGGGCTGGAGCCTGGTCCAGGGGGTGCTGTCGCGGGGCGATGTCCGATTGGGCGCAGCGCTGGCAAGCATGCCGGAGAACTCCCTCGCCGCCTGGCGACAGGCACTGGCACAGCATGACTTGAGCGCTGAGCACTACATTCATCGGGAACTGCCCCTTGGTGAGCCGCTGCCTTGGTCAGTCGTGGACTCGGGCGTTGCGACCAGCTACTTCAGAGACGAGTTGGACAAGGCATGGCGGGGCGGCCAAACTGCGGCCTGCCCGCCGCAGGATTGCAGCAAGTGCGGGGTGTGCTGAAGAATGACCATAGAGCAGAACGTCCGCAAGCTTGAGCGCCGCGTCGCCGCGGCTTGCGAGCGTGTGGGGCGCTCGCCGGAAGAGGTGACTGTTATCGCCGTCTCCAAGACTGTGGAGGCCTCCACCATCGAATCCGCGTTCGAGGCCGGACTCCGACACTTCGGAGAGAACCGGGTCCAGGAGGCAAAGCCGAAGATCGAGCAACTCGAGCACCTCAGGCCCGACCTGACATGGCATATGGTCGGCCACCTCCAGACGAACAAGGCCAAGACAGCAGCCGAATTTTTTGATATAATCCATAGCGTTGACTCGCTCAGGTTGGCGGAGGCCCTGAACGGCTGCTGCCAGAGTCGACTGTCGATCCTTGTCCAGGTGAACGTTTCAGGCGAGGCAACCAAGAGCGGCTTCCCGGTGGCGGAGGTCGATGAGGCGGTGAGGCAGATCGGGAGGCTGCCGAATCTGGGAGTAGAGGGTCTGATGACCGTCGCTCCCTGGGTGAGCGATCCGGAGGAGATCCGGCCCATCTATCGCCAGTTGAGGCAACTGAGAGATGGCCTGGGGTTGAGACACCTCTCGATGGGGATGAGCGGCGATTTCGAGGTCGCCATCGAGGAAGGGGCAACGCTGGTAAGGATCGGGCAGGCGGTCTTCGGAGAGAGAAGCCGTGGCGCAGGGGCAGGACAATGAAAATCGCAGTTATCGGAGCCGGGGTTATGGGAGAGGCCATTATCTCTGCTGTCCTGGAGCACGGGGCCGCCGGGCAGGGGGACATCTGTGCCTGTGACGTAGACCCCGCGCGCCTCGAAGGGGTCGGGCAGAGATGCAAGGTCAACTGCACGTCTGACATTAACACTGCCATCAGTGGCTGCGAGGTCGTCATTCTCTCGATCAAACCGCAGTCTCTGGTCGGGGCGATGAGCGACCTGAAAGGCAAATTGAAGCCAGAGCAACTCGTTCTGTCGATCGTAGCCGGCGCGACGGTCGACACGATCAGCAAGGGGCTGGCGCACGATAGGGTGGCAAGGGTTATGCCGAATACGCCCGCGCAGGTCGGCGCGGGGATGAGTGTCTGGACGGCCACTGATTCTGTAGACAAGAACCAGAGAAAAGAGGTCCAAATCATACTAGGTGCCATGGGCAAGGAGCTGCATGTCTCCGACGAGAAGTACATTGACATGGCGACGGCGGTAAGCGGCAGCGGCCCCGCCTACATATTTCTCGTCATGGAGGGCCTCATCGATGCCGGAGTGCACATCGGGATGCCGCGAGGGATGGCGGAGGAACTCGTGTTTCAGACGGTACTCGGGGCCGCCCATATGACTCGCGACACAGGCAGGCACCCGGCGGAGTTGAGAAACGCGGTCACGTCACCCGGGGGGACAACCGCTGAAGGCTTACTGTGCCTGGAGGAGGGTGGTATGCGGGCAATTCTTGCTCAGGCGGTCATCGCCGCCTACAACAAGGCGCAGGTCCTGGGAAGCGCGGGCACAAAATGACAATGGTGATCGAGGCCATCTTTATTGTCACGCAAATACTGACCTTCGCCATACTCGGGAGGGTCATTCTGTCCTGGGTGATGCAGATGAACCCCACAAGCACCTTCCTGCTCAGCGCCTATCGCGTTCTCGTTCAGTTCACCGACCCCATCCTGGCGCCGATACGCAGAGTAGTGCCCCCGGCGGGCATGTTCGACCTCACGCCGATGGTGGCCATCATCCTGCTGTGGCTCATTAGTGAAGTGCTCTCCACCATAATCCGGCAGGTCTCTTAGAAATCAGAGCTCCCACACCACTTCGCCGCCGATGATTGTCTTCTCCACCCGGATCCCCATCAACTCATCCGGTGGGACCGCTGTCGGATCCGCGCTCAGAACCACGAGGTCGGCCAGCTTTCCGGTCTCGACGCTTCCCTTCTGGTGCTCCTCGAAGCCGGCATAGGCTCCGGCCAGCGTGTACATCTTCAGAGCATCCTCGGGAGAGACAGCCTCTTCAGGGGAGAGAGCTTGCCCGCTCCGGGCCCTGCGCGTAACCGCGGCGTAGATGCCCGCCAGAGGATTGCATGGCGCAACCGGACAATCGGAGCTGGCCGCAGGCCTCAGGCCGTCTTGCAGGAACGACCCAGTCCTGTACAGCCACGGCAGCTGTGAACGAGGAACCTGATCCAAATATCGCTCTCCGCTGTAGTAGATGAACGCCGGCTGGGTGACAACCACCGCGTTCAGCGCCCTCAGGCGCTGCAGCAAAGCAGGAGGACACACCGAGCAATGCTCCACACGGTGGCGGTGGTCCGCCTTCGGCGACCGGCGCAGGCAGTGCTCCAGCGCCGCGGCGGCAGCCTCCACTGTGCCTTCCTCCACCGCGTGCATGGCCACCTGGAATCCAGCCTCGTGCGCGCGAAGCACGCCTTCGGTCAGCTCATCCTGAGGAGGGTACAGTCGCCCTCGTGTCTCGGCCAGCGCCATTTTCACCGGGCCCAGCCCGAGGCCTGCGTCGCCGCAGCCGGACCGGAGACCTATCTTCTCAAACTTTGTCAGCGCATCGAGGCCGAACATCATCCGGACCCTTGGAGCAAGTTCTCCTCTCTCCCTGAGCCCCAGGAACAGCCGCCACTGTTCAGGCCCGTTTCTCACCGAGGCATCCGTGAGCGAAGTGATTCCTGAAGAAAGGAAATCTTTATTTGCGAGCCTTATTCCCTGCCCAAAGTCCTGCTCGCTCAGAGGAGGCATCACCCTTTCGTTCAGGCGGGAGTCCATCCCGAACACCAAGCCGGTCGGCTCACCAGTTTCCACTTCACGATCGATGAGACCTCCCGGCGGGTCCGGCGTTTCGATGGATATGTGCGCAAGAGCAAGGCCCGGTGTGTTGAGAACGCAGGCGTGCAGAGAGCGATGAGTCAGCTTTGTTGGATGATGCGGCGCTGCCTCGTCGAGGTCGTGACGCGTGGGGTGACGGCCTTCCAGGAGGTGGAACTCGTCGTAGCCGCCAGCCCGTATCCATGTCCCCTGAGGAACGCGCGCAGCCTGCTGCCTGATTCTATCTTGAATATCACGGATGGATGCAACAGACGCTGGACTGCAATCTACGCCAAGCAGGCGCGAGGCGTAGGCCAGGACATGCATGTGTGCATCGTTGAATCCCGGGATGACCGTTTTGCCCTCGCAGCTGATGAGCTTCGCCCGGCCCTTGAACTGGTCGAGGTCGTCATCCGAGCCGACGAAGACTATCCTTCCGGCCTCGATTGCAACGAGGCTGGCCCGGGGCCGGTCAGCGGCCATGGTCAGTACACTGGCATTATGGAGGACGAGGTCTACTCTTCTGGTGCTCACTGTTGCCCAGCGATCCTGTGGATAGGTCCCGCCCCCGGCTTCCTCCCGGTCATTCCGGCCGGTTTCCCGAGCCTACAGATACTTCTCAGCCAGACTGCCAGCCCAGCGGACTTTGTATCTCCGCCCGCGATAGGCCTTCACCATCAGGAAAACCCACAGAATGCCAATCAAGAAGACCCAGGCCCAGCCGAAGACCCAGAACAGCCACACGATGACCCCGACGTTAGGTATCTCAAGAAGGAGGAGAGACACACTGAAAGCTACTGCAATTCCCCACATGAGCCCGCCGAAGATGACGATGGACTGCATGGCATGAAAACGCACGAAATCGTTCTCCTTCTCCAACTTGATGAAGATCAGCCCTGTAATCCAGCCCAACAGATAGCAGAGCAGCGCAGCGACGTTCGGCCGAAGCCCTACACTGGTGGCAGTCGACCGGGCGTCTTCTGGAACGAGGATGACGCCGCAACTTGCGCAAGTCTCGCCATCCCCGGTTTTCTCTGCTCCACACTTCGGACAGACCAACCGCTTACCTCCGTCTGTGATTGCCCATTTTAACCTACACGAAGCTCGGTGTAAAGGAGATCAATCGCTGCCACCCGCCGTGGCAGCAGCGCAGATTACTTCGGTCAACGGACTGCCAACAGTGTGCTTGACTTCCGATCGATTCTGTAGTTGAATCTGTACTGGCTAGCTTGTAGTACCACAAGAATGAAGGCTGGACCAGAGGCGGAAAGGGGGATATCTGCCCTAAACCGGCGCCACAACGAGGCGAACGATGACGAGTGAAAACGCGAGGAGCTTTACCAAATGAAGAAACTGGGATTCATTCTCGTTCTAGCGCTTACCGCGGTCTCGCTGCTAGCTGCTGGCTGCGGTGAGGAGGAGGAATCAGCGCCTACGGGCACTGCAACCCCCGCACCTACGGCTGCTCCAACGGTGACCGAGACGCCCGCATCTACAGCGACGCCAACTCCGACCGCCACCACAACCGAACCGCTGGATGAACGGCTGTCCGATCTCCTTGGCCTCACGGCCGACATTGAATCTGTCAGATTCAATGTGACTCTGGAAACACCTGTCGGTCCACCGGTCGACACCACCATTTGGATAAAAGGCAACAAGATGAGAACGGATGCCACTATGCCTGGACTGGGAGAGACGATTAGCATTATCGACTTCGACGCCCAGACCATGTCCACGGTAATGGGCGGTCAGACCGTAACCGTGGACATCTCCATGGCCCCACAGTCCCTAATTGCTGCGGCTCAGTCCCCAATTGCTGCGGCTCAGGTCCTCGCGGACTATGCTCCCACCATCGTTGATACCGAAACGATAGACGGGAAGGTCTGCACGGTCGTTGAGTACACCTTGGAGGACGGGACCGCCAAGATGTGGTTGTGGGAGGAACACGGATTCCCCGTCAAGATCGAAGCAACCACTGCCGAAGGTACGGTGACAATCCTGTACACTGACATAGACTTCAGCCCAATCGACGACAGCGTGTTCGAGCTTCCTTGAGCATTGCAGATCGTGTGGCTCTGGGCTCCGGAGGCCTCTAAGACAGTACTTCCGCGAAAGCGGCAACTCTTGGATCGCCGGGAGTTGCCGCTTTTCTGTTCCCGGTCTTTCGGCAAGCCAACACGCTCGGAGGTCGGCTACCTGCGGTGATGTCGGCAGGCAGTAGGAACTGATTCTG
>JAZFSU010000285.1:0-5078 GCA_036446335.1 Dehalococcoidia bacterium
GGCCCTCGAAGCGGTCAGCAGATCGGAATCGTACCCGGACAAGCCGTATTCGGACGCAAACCTCTCGCGCCTCGCCTCGGGAAGCTCGGGCAGCCGGTTCCCAATCTCTTCAACCAGCTTCCTGCTCAAGACCATAGGCGGAAGGTCAGGCTCCGGCAAATAGCGGTAGTCGTGGGCAGACTCCTTGGTCCTCTGTGAGACGGTGCCCCCCTTGTCCTCCACCCAACCCCGGGTCTCCTGCACCAGTTGACCACCTTCTTCGAGCACCTCCCGCTGCCTGGACGCTTCATGCTCCAAGGCGCTGAAGACCGCCTTGAAGCTGTTCAAGTTCTTGACCTCGACCTTCGCCATGAGTTCATTGCTGCCCACGGGCCGAATGCTGACGTTGGCGTCACAACGAAAGCTTCCTTCCTCCATATTCCCCGTCGACACACCCAGGTATCGAAGAATGCTGCGAAGCTTCATCAGGTACTGCCGCGCCTCCTCCGGCGACCGCATGTCGGGCTCACTGACTATCTCCATCAAGGGGACTCCAGAGCGATTGACATCCGCCAGGCTATAGGCCTCGCCGCTGTCGTCGACGCGGTGCGAGAGCTTGGCCACGTCCTCTTCCTGGTGCACCCTCGTGATCCCGACGCGCCTGCTGCTCCCATTTGCCTCGATGGTGAGCCAGCCGTTCTGGCACAGCGGATTATCATACTGGGAGATCTGGTAGCCCTTCATCAGGTCCGGATAGGCGTAGTTCTTGCGGTCGAACCTGGTACGCTCCGAGATGGCGCAGTGCAAAGCGAGACCCGTCATTACTGCGTACTCGATCGCCTGCCGATTGATCGTGGGTAACACACCAGGCATGCCCAGGCAGACGGGACAAACGTGCGTGTTCGGTGGGGTGTTCGCGTAGTCAGTGCTGCAGCCGCAGAACATCTTGCTCTTGGTGAGCAACTGAGCATGCACTTCCAGCCCGATAATCGTCTCGTAGTCCATCCACGCTTTCCCACTGGCACACTGTGAGCTAGTATATCAGCGTCAGCGGGACGTAGCAAGCGTAGCCCCATCAAGGAGTAGGCGGTGAGTCTGGGCCGGCGTCAGGCCCGCCTGTCCGTCGGAAACTCAAACTGGCTTGACTGCGACAATGATCTCTTCAGGCAGCCCGAACAGCCCGACGGTCTTCTTCGATCCTATTTCGTACCCGGCATCCCTCAGCGAACGCTCCACATAGATGGGCCTGCAATCGATGTACCTTGGCCACTTAGTATGCGCCCACTCGTAGAGCCTCAGCATCACAGATTTGCCCTTCTCTTTGGACATGCTCGCTATTCCGAACCTGCCCCCGGGCTTGAGAACCCTCTTCACCTCTCCGAGCACAACAGGAATCTCAGGCGTATCGATGAGGTCGAGAGTATGGCTCATGAAGACGGCATCGAATGCGTTGTCCGCACACGGCAGCCTGGCAGCGTCTCCACAGCACAGCTGGATCCGGTCGGCAAGCCCGGCTTTGCGCAATCTCTTTCTGGTCACCGCAAGCATGCCCGAGGAGATGTCCACACCATACACCATGCCCTCCCCGCCGACAGACTCGGCTGCCAGCCTCAGACAATGCCCGGAGCCGAAGCCGATCTCCAGCACGATCTCGCCCTCATGCAAGGACAGACGGTCCAGTGCCATCTCAGCGAATCTTCGCTCGAAAGTCCCGGCCAGCAAGTCATACAGCCGCGAGATTCGATCATAGAACCGCCGCGCCTCGCCCTTCGTCCTGAGCACCGGGAGGACGTCCGAGTTTCCTGGTTGTTTCGCATCGCTCATTAGGCTTACCGCGAACGCGATCGGCCGGTCAGATACCTTCCCCAGTGTATCACAGTTCTCTGGCCGGGGTGAAAGTTACTGTGGCATGGTTTGCAACCAGGAAAGCTATGAGATATGCTACGTTTGGCCGGGGCTATCGCGGTAGGCAACCCGGAGCAGATCATCGAAATGGTTTGAGGTCACGTCATGCAAGGGTTCAAGGACATGTGGGAAGACTGGTACGGAGATCTCCTGAGCACATACGAGTGGCACGAACTGGAGTACAAAGGCAGGGAAATCCTGTATGTTCACGGGATCAGCCCATACACCGGGGATGACGGGGATTTCCCAGCGCCCTTCGTTCAAGTCATGGGGCATTTGGACCCGGAGACCCCGATCAGCGAAGAAGAACAGAGGGAAATAACTGAGCTTCTCAAGAGCAGGCACGGCATCGACAGCATCAGCTTCTGGGCGGGCTAGCGCTTCCGCCCGACGAACCGGTCACGATTCCCGGCATCGAGCAAGGCCACCATGCGGATACCAAGAAGCCACCAAGACAGCAGATCGGAGCCATGATGTCATGCTCACCCGATAGCAGGACAACCCCCTTGAGGCCGCTGAAGTGGTACAAGAAGCTTGCCACCGAGAAGGGCCGGCTCGAAGCAGGAGCGTTCCTTATCGAAGGGGACAAAGCAATCCGGCAGATCATCAACAGTCGCCCCACTGAGATCAGTGAGATCGTTACCGCAAAGGACCTGCCCGACATCTACCGCAGCTACCCCATTCGGTTCGTTTCGGATAGTCAGTTCCATTCCATCTGCTCAACCAGGACGCCGCAGGGACCCATTGCCGTTGTCAACCTGCCCCTCGATACGTACTCCGCCGAGCTGCCTGGAAGCACGGGGGCCTGCGTACTGCTTCTCGAGGGTATCCAAGACCCAGGGAATGCGGGCACGCTAATCCGAACAGCCGCGGCATTCTCCTATTCCGGCGTGATCCTGTCGGACAAGACCGCCGACCCGTTCTCCCCGAAGTGCGTTCAGTCGACCTCAGGCACCGTGCTGGCCCTCTGGATCAGGAGGACCGCTCGCTACATCGAGCTCGTGAGTACACTCAGATCACGCGGCTTCTCCGTGGTGTCAGCAGATCTTGCCGGCTCGGAAGATCCATCGGTTCTTGCAGGCGGCGGCGCGCTGCTGCTCGCGCTGGGCAACGAGGCATCCGGCCTCTCGAAGCCCATTCTGGATACGTCCGACCACCGATTCAAGATTGCCGTCGCCCAGAAGGAGGCGGAATCACTCAATGTGGCTGCCTGCGGGGCGATCTGTATGTATCTCAGCTCGCTCACAAGAGGGAAATGAGGTATCGGCCTTGTCGGCAGTGTGCACGAGCGTGGAGACCAAGTGGAAGTGGTGACGGTCAGCGGGAACGTTCGAGTCCCGCTCTCAGCGACGGCCTCAGCAGAACCTGGCCAATTCCCCTTCGGCACAGATATTCTCGGAGAGGCACAGTATTCCGAACCTGTCCCGAACTAATGGCGACTCAGCTTGGCGGAATGAGCGTCCAACTCACGGGTCTGTTTGAACAGCAGCGCGGCGACATCTTCCTGCCTGAACCTTCGATCGCCCCGGGGGCCAATGCGATAGGCTTTCAATGTCCCCTGAGCATCCCATCGCCTCAGCGTATAGTCGGCCACATTGAGCAACCGCCCGGCTTCTCTCACTGTCAGCAGCGAAGTCCTAACGTATTTCTGAGTTCCCTGTTTCGTCTTCTCCCTGTTTCGCGACGTGCTCATGGGTCCTCCGTCAATCCTCTGGTCTTGGGGCGATCTACAGACCGAATGCCGACGCAAAGGCCCAGATGAAATGCTGCATCTCAGCTGCCGCGGGCCTCACGCGAGGTCTTCTCGGTCACAGCTAAGCGCTCTCTGGAACCACCTGCACCGCAATCATACAGATTTGGGAAGAGAAGTCAATTACGAAACACGCGAAAAGATTACAGGAAGCTTACAGAATCTAACTCTGGCTGACCCGCGCGACTTGGGCTGCCGTCATACACGCTCGCAGCCATTCCAGCCGCGACCTCATCGAATTCGTCTCATCGTTGATCAGAGATACGTCTGATGGTAGAATGCCCACAGCCAGATGAGGGCTTCGCTCGATGAAAGGGGATATTGAGACATGGGGACCGCAGGTTGGTACGTATTCGCCATAGTCATGTTTGCGACCGTGTTGATGATCATGGACGCAGTCGTAGGATACAAGAAGGCCAAGGCTGACGACATCTTCGGATTAGCCCAGAAGAGCGCCGAGATGAAAGGACTGTCGGGCTATCGAAGGTCCATAATAGCCCTCACCATCGTACTCATCCTTGCCATATCCATATTCCATCTATTGGTCAACGCCACGGATGAAAACTCAACGGACATCGTCGGCAACATTCTGAGCATTCTTGCCGGACTCACGGCTGCATTAGCGGGGTTCTACTTCGGGGGCAGGTTCACTGAGAGGAGGGCCGAGGCGGCCGAGGACGGAGTCAAGCGGGCAGGAGACATTGAGGAGAGAGTGCGCAGCCTTCTTGACCTGCGCTTAGGGGAAATACTTCTCGAGCTGGAGAAGCTGAAGATGGACAGGCCCGGCGCAAGCAAGACCTCCGAAGGCGAGACAGGCGATTCTTCCCCTTGATGCCGTCAGCGTAGCGCCAGCATCAGCAGGGGCCGCTGTCCGGACGCGGTGCTGGCGCTGACGGTTCCCCGGCACCGCTCTCGCTGACGAACCTGTGGTAGAGGGAGAACTTGTTCAGTGCGCGGCAAGCTCTGCGCAGGGAGCCATAGACTGTTATGCCAGCTTCCCTGAGATCATCGGCATACTTCTCGGCTCCCCCAACCATGCCTTCCTCTGCCATGGCGACCACTATCTGCTTGCCCCCGGCATTCTCACGAGCAAAACCAAGAACGCAGTCGACAAACTCGGAGACCCCTATAGCACCCGCAAGAAACTCAGGCGACAGGCGCAGGATGACCAGATCAATCGTAGGGTCTTCAGCCAGCACACCGAGAGTCCGACGCAAGAGTGGAACACTGGCGAGCACGCCCGGAACGTCAAGGGGGTTGATTACGCCCTGGTTCACCAGAGAGATGTACTCGGTCAGAGACACCCTTGTCTGCGACGAGAGGGCGGGCATTTCGAGACCTTCCTCGGCACAGACATCGCCGGTCGCAACGCTGTTTCCTCCCCCGGAAGCAAGCACCGCGACCCGCGCCCTCGGCAACGGCTTGAGCCTCACAATAGACATGG
>JAZFSU010000286.1:0-3941 GCA_036446335.1 Dehalococcoidia bacterium
CATCCTGCAGAGAGGCTTGGAGAAGCGCGTGTTGAAGCGCTGAAGGCACTCTGGTGCCAATTATCTCAGGTGTTGGCACTGTTGTCCATACCATGGCAGCCCCACCTCGCATGGTGCTGTCCCTTGTCAATCGTCAGGAAACGGCTGTGGCGCGAAACAGGCAAGGGCACTATACTCAAGGCCGTCGGCAAGCGTTGTCCTCGAACGGGGGTTGAACGCGCGGAAGCGGGTCATTGCTTTGACAGTGTGAACCACGAATGATAGCCTATGTGAGCGAATTATTTATGCTCGAATAGGAGACGTTTATGATTGGGATAACCTCGTACGGGGCCTATATTCCCTGGCACCGAATTGACCGGCAGCTGTTCTTGCAGGCATGGGGAGGATTTGCCATGCCTGGGGAGAGGGCAGTGGCCTACCATGACGAAGACAGCGTCACTATGGCTGTCGAAGCAGCTATGGACTGTCTGACGGACATCGACGCGCAGAGGGTGGACGGGCTCTTTTTTGGCAGCACGACCTCTCCCTACAGGGAGAAACTATGCTCCGCCACAATGGCCCTGGCGCTGGGTCTTCGCAGAGACATCATGACGGCTGATGTCGCCAGTTCTCTACGAGTGGGTACAACCGCGATGGGATTTGCGGTTGATGCCATCGCGTCCGGAAGGGCGGATAGCATCCTGGTGACTGCGTCCGATGTGCGCATGGCGCCTCCTTCGGGCATGACTGAGCAGGCTCTAGGGGATGCAGCAGGGGCTCTGCTCCTGGGAAAAGACAATGTTATTGCCGAGGTCCTGGGCAGTTGCTCGATCAATGATGAGCTGGCAGCCAGCTGGCGGGGCGAGAGCGACACATTCATCCGCTCTTGGGAAGACCGCATGACCATGGACGAAAGCTATTCGAAGGTCATGCCTGAGGCCATAAACGGGGTGGTGAAGAAGTGTGGCCTGGTTCCCAAGGACTTCGCCAAAGCTGTGTTCGACCCGCCCGGAGACGTACGAAGGCACACCAAAGTAGCGGCCGAGATGGGTTTCGAGCCGGGGCAGCTCCAGGACCCCGGTAGCATTTTCATGTCAGTGGGACTCTTGGGCTCGGCCATGTCTTTCGTGATGCTGGTGGCCGCTTTGGAGCAGGCCAAGCCGGGGGACAAGATACTCTTCGCGTCCTATGGCAATGGGGCTGATGCCTTTGTTTTGCAGGTGACCGATGCAATTGAGAAGCTGGGGGAGCGGCGGGGCTTCGCGAAACATGTTGGGTGGAAGGGGATGATGCGCAGCTATAATGATTACCTCCGGTGGCGTGACATCGTTCCTCTGGACCAGGCGAGGAGGCCGGAAAGGGGACACCTGTCGGTGGCGGCGAACTGGCGGGAGCGGTATGTCCACCTGGGACTGTGGGGTATCAAGTGCAGACGGTGCGGAACTCCTCAATACGACTACGGCGGAATGACAACCACGCCCATACGTGTCTGTGGCGTGTGCCAGGCGCTGGACGACTTTGATGACTACAACTTCGCTCGCAGGAAGGCGACTGTTTTCAGCTACACACATGATATGTTGGCGCCGTCGCTCGACCCTCCGACATCAGTGGTGATGATCGACTTCGAGGGTGGGGGGAGGTCTCTTTTCGACCTGACCGACCGGGACCCGGACGAGGTGAAGGTAGGAATGGAGGTCGAGATGACGTTCCGAAAGGTCTACTTTGACAGGGGGCTCAACAACTACTTCTGGAAGGCCCGACCCATCAGGCGCTAGAGGAGGCAGACCATGGCTGGAAGCATAAAGGACCGGGTTGCCATCGTAGGGATGGGCTGTACCAAGTTCGGTGAGTTGTGGGACAAAGGGCCCACCGACCTGGTTGTGGACCCTGTCGTTGAGGCGTGCGCGGATGCCGGCATCGAGATCAAGGATATTGAGGCTCTATGGGGCGGCAGCATCTTCACGGCCCACGGAGGACGGTTCTTTACCGAAGCGTTGAGGATGCAGTACATACCGGCTTCGCATGTAGTGAACGCATGCGCTTCGGGGCAGGACGCTATCAGGAACGCGTCGTACGCTGTTGCGGCGGGCATCTATGACGTTGTTGTAGCCGTGGGGGTCGAGAAGATCAAGGACGAAGGCATGAGCGGGTTGCCGGTGATGGACAATCGCACGCATACTCATGCGGTTGCGACCATGCCAGGGGTTTTCGCCATGATGGCCACCAAGTACTTCCACCGCTACGGCTTGACCCCAGAGGAAGGCAAGATCATGCTGGCGAAGATCTCCGTGAAAAGCCATGCGAATGGCTCCCTGAATCCGAAGGCTCACTTGAAGAACCTGCTCACGGTTGAGAAGGTTCTGAACGCGCCGATCATCGCCTGGCCGTTGGGCCTTTTTGACTGTTGCGGCGTGTCGGACGGCGGCGCTGCCGCGATCATCACGCGTGCTGACAAGGCCAAAGAATTCCGCAAGGACCCGGTCTATATCAAGGCGCTTCAGATCTGCGGGACGCCTTCGACGGGCCGGATTACGTCAGAGTATGACTTCACGCATGTGGAGGAGAGCTATAGAGCTGGTGCAGCGGCTTACAAGGAAGCAGGAGTGACGGATCCCCGGAAGGAGATAGGCATGGCGGAGGTCCATGACTGTTTCTCCATTACCGAGGCTGTGACTATGGAGGACTTACAGTTCAGCCCTAGAGGCAGGGTGAGAGAGGACATCGATGCGGGCACCTTCGAGCTGACCGGAGAGTTGCCGGTGCAACCTGACGGCGGACTGAAGTGCTTCGGGCACCCGATCGGAGCCTCAGGGATCAGAATGGTGTACGAGCTCTACTTGCAGTTGCAGGGCAGGGCCGAGAAGCGGCAGTTGAAGGATCCCAAGCTCGGCCTGGCCCACAACCTCGGCCACGAGGCCTACGCTCCGATTTGCAGCGTGTGTATCGTCGGGCTTTGATCAATGACTGCCGGTGAGCCCGTTCCAAGGACCTATGAGAGAGGTGTTACGATGACTCAACCAGCTCCAGCGTCGCCAATGTTCTGGCGGTTCAACCCGGAGGTGTTCAGGCTGATCGGCATCAAGTGCAGAGCATGCGGCCACATCAGCTATCCCAGGACCAAGATCTGTCATGAGTGCGGAAGCCTCGAGCTCGAGGAGTTCCAGCTGTCCAAGAGAGGGACTGTGCATACCTATTGCGTGAATTGGGCCCCGCCGCCGAACTTCGAGCCGCCGATCACGCCGGTCATGGTTGATCTGGAGGGAGGCGGCCGATACCAGGGGTTAATGACTGAGACAGCCACTCCTGAGGATGTGAAGGTGGGATGCGAGGTGGAGATGGTGCTCAGGAGGCTTACGACCGATAGAGGCCTGAATGTCTACGGCTACAAGTTCAGGCTGGTCGAGGAGGAGCGATGAGAGGCAAAGTCGCCGTCATCGGCGTGGGAATGATCAAATTCGGGGAGCTCTTTGAGCAGAGCCTCGAGAACATGATCCAGGACGCGTACCTCAACTGCCTGAACAGCGTCGACAAGGGGATTGATCCCAAGGAGATCAAGGCGGCCTGGTTCGGGCAGTGGAGCGGAGGCTTCATCGGGTCCGGCGCGCAGAGCGGGCAGTCGTTGGCAAGCATGATCGGCAATCGGGAGATCCCCTGCACCAGGCTTGAGAACGGCTGCCCAACAGGGGGAGATACCTTCAGGCACGCTTGTCTTGGGGTTGCCTCGGGGGCATACGATGTTGTCCTGGCGCTGGGCGCTGAGAAGATGCGAGATAAGCCTTCCGCAGAATCTCTGGGTGGCGCAGGTGCCGGGGGGGGAGCGGAGACCGGCAACCATCCTGCCTGGATGATAGGACAAGGAGGTCCGGCGATTCAGGCGATGCATGCCACGAGACAGATGCACGAGCTCGGATACACGATGGAGGACTTCGCCAGGGTCGCGGTCAAGAACCATCGCAACGGCG
>JAZFSU010000287.1:0-5254 GCA_036446335.1 Dehalococcoidia bacterium
AGTTGGCGCCATCCGGAATCCCCTCGAAGATAGGATGTTTCATCGTCTGCCTAACCTGGTTCCATCCCATGTGCGGCACCTTCAGCCCAGACGGCAGTCTCCTCACCACCCCGGGTATGACCCCCAATCCCTCATGCCCCTCGCCTTCCTCCGTCGACGAGAGCAGGACCTGCATTCCAACGCAAATGGCAAGAACCGGGCGGTCCTCAGAGATGAACTCCCGAATTGCGTCCCCCAGCCCCGACTGGGTCAGACTGCGCATAGTATCCGGGGCGGCCCCCACACCGGGAAACACCGTGACAGCCGCCTTGAGCACATCCCTCGGCTCACTCGTAACAGTTGCCTCGCAGCCAATCTTGGCCAAAGCGTTCGCAACACTCCGCAGATTGCCAGCTCCATAATCAACCACTGCGATCATTCACACAAACTCCGCGAACCGCGCTGCCAAGCTCACGCACGTAGGATCCGGCCAACTCGCCACCCATCTGCAGTCGATACCCCGAGAACAATCCTCCCAACCTCCACTGTGTGGCCCCGACGTCACTTCACGCCTCTTGCTTGCAGCGCCAATGCGCCACCAACCGGAGGGCGTAGGAAAGCGGTTGCCGCTTGCCGTCTCTACCATCCTATAACGACCCTCCCGACATGTCAATCTCTGTCTGTCTCCGACAATACAAGTCCCAGCAGCAGCGCTTCGACTTCGTATCCATCGTGGGCCTTCTTGCGGCGCACTCCTATTAACTATCATACTACAACCAACGCTCATCTGCCTTCACCGGTGGCGTCCGTTCAATGCTCGACCTCGCCCGATCACCAGCTGACTGCGTCTTGCCAAGCCCACTATCCCACTTCACAAAACACTTCCACAAGAGCCTTAGGGTCACTTCCAGGCAAATGCTGACGGCCACGAGCGGACCCTGCACGTTTTTCTGGTGCCGCGGGGCACCATCGCGCGCAATGGAGACCACGCCGGATTCCTCCGGGGGTCTTGGGGATTCACAGGCCGGCGTCTGTTGAAGGGCCGTCCAGCCCCTCGCCGCCGAGAGTATCAAGGCAGCGACCGCTGCAGTGATAGATGCCAAACCAAGCACCGCATCGTGTTGAAGTCTGCTATCTTACCGCTCACCCGGCCAGGCGTTTGCCGAACCTCGCCAGCCACCTCTTTAACTTCAGCGCATCATTGTGGTCCAGAACGGCCAGGAACTGCTCAACCGTTCGGCATTTCATGCAAGTCTGCCACGCCAAGGCTATGTCGCGGGGTGACTTCTCCACAACCCCACCTCGGCTTTCCATGAGAATCGCGAAAACAACCAACCTGATCTGCTGCATGCCAGCCCCCTTTTCCCAACAGGCCAAGGGTTCTCTGGGTCGCGGCCAACTACTCGTGCACTCGGTCGACCGACACACCGCATCCGCCTCATCCCCACGACTTCATCAACGGCTTGCCATGACTACCATACCCTGAGAAAGTGACGTGCGAATGCCAACAACCGACAACGCAAGTCCCGAAGAAGGTGGAGACAAGTGGCACTTCGATAGCAGGAAGCTCTGTTCCCGACGATGGCGACCTCGCCAAATCTTTCCCCCAGCAAACTACTCGACGACAGTCAGAGTAACACGGCCGCTGTTTCCCCGATTCGGGACTGGATCAGCTGAATCCCAAGCCCACGCCCAGAAGTCCTGCTCTCCCACCCCAAACGGCCCCCAGGTGCGGCTGCACGTGATCCATTCGCCATCTGTCCCGAGCAGCAATCCCTCGCAGATCTTGATTTGACTGCCGGTGCCGCTGTATATCTCGATCTTCACGATGCCATTTGTGTCACTAGCCCGCGCCGTGAAGGTGACCACGTCAGACGTGGTCGCTACCTGCGGCGAGATAATCAGTTCAACGACGGGGGCCGTTGTGTCCTGGACTTCCATGCTCGACGCTGCGCTGAACCCCACGTTGCCCCCCATGTCGACCGCCTCAGCTCGATAGTACACAAGCCCCTCTGGATAGGGGCCACCGCTGTATGTACTAGTCGAGCCCTCAGATTCCTGCACAACCTCCCAATCGCCGTCTCCCACCTTCACAGACACGCTGATGCTCTCCACTCCGCCTTCGTCCGAGGCCTCAGCCGTCAATGTGAGCAAATCACCATCCATCTCGCCGACGATGCTCACCGTGGGAGGGACGGAATCAACAGGCGTAGGCACCGCCCCGGGTGATACCACAATGGACTGGGCCATCCCCTCCCTCTTGTTCCCAGCTTCGTCCCACACAACCGCCTTATAGCTAATGTCCCCTGCCGCATACGGTCCGCCAACATACTCGCACGGTGAAGAGTCGCACTCCTCCTGCATGACTCCATCGATGAATATCTCGATCTTCGCCAAGTCATCAGCATCAGATGTCGCTGTGAAGGTCACCTCCTGATCGGTAAACGGCATCAATGGCGAAATGCTTGTCGCCATGCCTGGAGCCTCAGAGTCGCCCGACCCCGTCAACAATGGTATGAGAACAGCCGACAGAACAACAGCGGACAGCACTGCCAGACCCACTAGTGCCCTTCGCGTCAAAATCGGCATCCACGTCACGGACCCATCGACTCTCACAACCCTCTGCTCGTCCGCTCCACTCCCAGCGCCACTAACAACCACCCTGAAGTCACAGCCCCCGGGCCTGCCCGTGATTGGCCGGCGCCTCGGACTCACAACAACCCCAATAGTCGCGCTCCCACCCGGATCAACAATTGTGGTGGCCCGCTCGAATTCAAACTTCAACTTCCCTTGAGGATCCTCGCCGACCACCGTACATGCTGCCTTCAGATTGCCCGAGTTGACGATTGTCAACTGATATGTACCCCCCCCACCTCCACTCTTCACACTTACCAGTTGCGCATCGAACTGAACTACACCCTCCACCTGCACTACCAATCGACCAGTAGCTTCAACGGTCGGATCATTCTTGGAGACCACCTTCAAGACAACATCATAGTGCCCAGGAGTGTACTCGCCATCCTCAGGGACCGTGAACGCCAGCTCAATATGAGCCTCCTCCCCTGGGGCAACAGACAACGTCCATGCCGAGACAGTGCACCACCCTGCCTCCGGCCCCTCGACTGCAATTGAGTACGTATCGACGACATCGCCAACGTTTCCGATCGTGGCCAGAGTCGTTGCGCGCTTTCCCGGCGTAACCCTTATGCGGTCCGGGGAAATCGTCACCTTGATTCTATCAGCCATTCCGCCTCCGTTGGAGGACTCCTCCCGCCACTATGGGGAATCTCGCCAGTCACGCGACAGATCTGATCGCCCAGAGCGTCGGCGTCAGTCCGACTGCTGCCTCTGCACCCACATCAACAGCGACGCCCGTCTCAGGCCTACTCATGACTGGCCTCCATGCACACCATGAGATGACCGGTCCGTACGGGTAAGTTGGCCGTCCCTGCAGGTACGTGATAGAGAAGGATTCTCTGTGGGTTTGCTCCCGCCAATTGACCAGCAATGCAGCAAATTATGGCAGCACCTGCTCAGGCTACGAAGGTTCCATTCAAGTAGGGGACTTGAAAGCTTCCAGGTGTGAGGCATGCTGGCATAGGCAGCGCCTCTCATGCTTACGCGAAATATAGCAGATATTGGCAAACCTGTCAACGACCGCGCGGAACTCGCCAGTACCGATTTGCCGGATAGAGGTCTCCACCGGGCACCAAGCCAAAATGAGGCATCCTAAATGGTGACGGGGTGCCAAAGCCACTAGTTGAGGATGCAGTTCTCCACAATTTCGCGCACTGCTGCCATTCCGACCGAGCCGGCGGCCAACTCGGTTAGTGGCTTTCCCATCAGATCGTGATGTGCTATGTCTTCGTCATAGGGGACGAACCCGAAAACTTCGACTCCTGTGTCGCTCGCTGATTGTCTCAGTAGTTCCTCGTTGCCCTGTACCCTATTGAAAACGAGTCCTAGCCTGTCGCACTCAAGCACATCGTCATTCTCAACCATCTTCCTTATCAGGGCCACCGTTTGCATGCCCCGCGACGTGGGGTCGCTGACCACAATCAACGTGTCTACCCGGCGCATGACCTGCCTGTTTATCTGCTCCAGCCCGGCTTCCCCATCGATCAGTATGGTGTCGAAGTTGTTGGATAGGGCCTCTATGGCCCCGCGCAGCAGATCGTTCACCGGACAGAAGCAGCCCAGGGATTCGGTTCGCCCCATAGCCAGCAGCGCGAAGTCGTCCGTCTCGTGAAGAGCCTCGAAGGCCATATAGTCGATCGTGTCAACGAGTCTGACCTTCTCCTCTTTTCGGCCTCCCCTGGCCGTCCTTATTATCTCCTCGCGAATCTGGCCCATGGCCCGCCCAACGGTGACCCCGAGCGCACTCGGCAGCCCCATGGCCGGATCCGCGTCGATAAGGAGCAGCCTGCCCGCCCTGTTGCTCTCAATCAGAGCTCTGGCGGTCATAGCGGTGAAGGCTGTCTTGCCAACGCCCCCCTTACCACACACAGCCATAAGCCTTTTCGAAGTCGCCCCTGATTGTCCCGACATCAACACCCTCTCGCCAGGATCCCCGGGTCATCGGCACCCTGGAAGTGCCGAAGTGCTAGGTCTTGCCAGCCTTTGCCTTGGTCGGCTTCTTTGCAGCCTTCGTTTTCGCCTTCTTCTTGCGGACGCTGATCACTTCCCTGATCTCATCACATACGGACTTGTCACCGCACGCGCCGCAGTCTCCACCAATGTTGCACTCAAGTATGTCATAGCCTCTGGCCAACCAAACTTCCCTTACAATATCCTTGCCAATCTTCTGTACCTGTGCGGCTATGTCATCAATTCGCTTGACGTCACCCTTGCTGGATGTGACAAACATGACCTCCACGGCTTCCACCTTGTCGACCTCTGACTTGAAGATTGCCGTTAGTGCCTGTCCCAGGGCATGGAAGTTGAGACCTTTGTTCGCCGCATCCTTGCCCACCCTGCTCCACATCCGGCCAGGAGTACTCTTGATCATGTACCCCTCAACCTGATCAGAGACATACTGGCACTGATCAAGCGCCTGGTGCTCAGCCTGGCCCAAGCCCGTGCCCCCAACCATGACCACTTGGCCGAACGGCAGGCTGGCCCCTTCGCAGTCCGGAATATCCGGCCCGATCAGCGTGACTCTGCCATCCTTGACCAGAGACGGCTGGTCCGTCCACAAGACAAAAGCGCACGAACCGGCGTCCGGGCTCCCAAGCTCAAGGAATGTATCTCCCCTGAGAATAATCCCCCCTCCAGC
>JAZFSU010000288.1:0-3178 GCA_036446335.1 Dehalococcoidia bacterium
TCGTCGACCTGCGCCTTGATCTGCTTGATGCGCCCCTGGATCTCATCGTCGGCACCCTTGCCCTCGATGATTGTAGTGTCATCCTTGTTCGAGGTCACCTTTCGGGCTCGACCGAGGTCCTCGATCGTGGCGGAGTCCAGCTTTCGGCCCACTTCCTCGCTGACAACCTTGCCACCCGTCAGGATTGCGATGTCTTCCAGCATTGCCTTTCTGCGGTCACCGAAGCCTGGCGCCTTGACCGCAAGGATGTTGATGGTGCCTCGCAGCTTGTTGACCACCAGAGTGGCAAGCGCTTCGCCATCCAGGTCTTCAGCAATGATGACAAGTGTCTTGGAAACCTGCATCAGCTTCTCCAGAAGGGGCAGGATGTCCCCAACTGCTGAGACCTTCTTGTCTGTGATGAGAATGTAGGGGTCCTCGAGAACCGTCTCCATCCGCTCAGCATTCGTTACGAAGTAGGGACTGATATAGCCCCGGTCGAACTGCATACCCTCGACATACTCTGTCTCGAACTTGATTCCCTTGGACTCCTCAACGGTTATGACGCCGTCCTTGCCGACCTTCTCCATGACGTCAGCGATGAGATCTCCGATCTCCTTGTCGGCAGCGGAGATGGCCGCGACCTGAGCAATCTGATCCTTGCCAGAGACCGCTGTCGACAGCTTCCCAATCTCCTTGACAGCTGCGATGACGGCCTTCTCAATGCCTCTCTTGAGAGCCATTGGATTGGCGCCCGCGGTCACGTTCTTCATGCCTTCATGCAGCATCGCCTGCGCCAGCACAACAGCGGTTGTCGTGCCGTCTCCGGCGACATCGTTTGTCTTGGTGGCCACTTCCTTGATCAGTTGAGCCCCGATGTTCTCGTAGGGATCGTCCAGATCAATCTCTTTGGCAATAGTCACGCCGTCATTGGTGATTGTGGGGGGACCCCACTTTTTGTCCAAGACAACGTTCCGGCCCTTCGGCCCCAGGGTTATCTTCACTGCCTCTGCGAGGGCGTCGATTCCCCTCTTGAGGGACCGCCTCGCATCCTCGTCATATGAAATCTGTTTCGCCATTTACTCTCCCCTCTCTTGCTTTCTTGGGAATATCATCCCTACTTGCCCACCTTGGCCAGGATATCGGCCTCGCGGAGGATCAGATACTCCTCGTCTCTATCCTTCCACTCCGTGCCGGCATACTTCGAGTAGATCACCTTGTCACCCTTCTTGACTTCCATCTCAACTCGCTTGCCGTCATCGCCGAGCTTGCCGGGACCTGCGGCTACGATCTCGCCCTCCTGCGGTTTCTCCTTGACTGTATCAGGCAGGACGATTCCCCCTTTGGTCACCTCCTCTTTCACCGTCGGCTTCACGATAACCCGATCAGCGAGAGGTTTCAGATTGATTGCCATCTCTCATCTCCTTCTTTATGAGTTCTTGGGTTTACCACCTGAGTCGCCGTTAGCAGTCTCTTGGGGAGAGTGCTAAGCAACGCAAGCATAGCGTAGCAGTAATAGAAACGCAAGTCAAGAGGCTGTACTCGTTCAGTACATGCCGTACACATGCCCCCTTTCCAGAAAAGCGATAAGGGATGCTGGTGTTGGTCCTCATGATACCACCCCGACAGGGTTAGATGGAGCATGGTAGCAGGATTTGGCCAGGTACTCGCTGGGAGTGAGTTGGCCCAAAGTCTGATGGGGCCGGATGTGATTGTAGATGTACTCCCACTGCTTCAAGGCGCGGTTGAGCGGGGCAATTCCCAGGTCGCCATCGTAGAGCTCGTAGAACTCCTCGGTATGGGTGCGCTGGGCTCGCTCCACAGAGCCATTGAGCTTGGGGCTTCTGGGCGGCAGAACGAAGAGGCGGATACCTCGCTCGAGGCATGTTGTCTCGAATTCGGCCTGGAACTCGGAGCCGCCGTCGACCTGGATAGCTCCTATGGGGAAGGGCATGCGGGAGATCATGGTGTCGAGGAAGTGGGCTGCAGTGGTGGCCTTGGCTTGCGTGTGAACCTCGATCACGTCCCAGCGGGAGACCGTATCCCTGGCAGTGAAGTGCTTGAGCACCACTCCGGGTAGGGGGCGCACGTCCAGGGTATCAAGTTGCACCAGATCCCCTGGTTCCTTGGCGGTATATTCCTTGGGCTTGCGTATGGCGTAGGGGCGTTGCTGCTGTTTCCTGCGGGCGGATATGCCGTTGAGAGACGGCTCCTTGAGGATTCCCTGGTGCTTGAGGCGAGTAAGGATGCGACCCACCATGGATGTAGACACCTCGTATCCCTGTCTGTGCAGAAGCACCACCAGCTTGTCCTTGCCCCACCGTGGGAACTGCCCCCTTAGCTGTAGAACCTCCCGTTCCAGGTCCGGATTCCATGTGTGTTGGCGCAACCGCTGTGGCTTGCGGCTCCTGTTCTCGAGGCTGGAGAGATTCTGAGGCTGATATCGTCTCAGCCAACGATAGAGGGAGACAGGGGAGATGGTAAAGTGGCGGCAGGTCTTGCGGGCGATGCTGCCGTGGCCATGGTGCCACTCTATCCACCCCAGGTGTCGTCTGGCTTCCGGAGATAGATCAGCTACTCGCCGCTGAAGACGACCCGCTCCGGGCAATATAGCTCCACGTATTCTCATAGTGGAACCAGCATATCGTTTCAAGATACTTCGCGTCACTACCTCTGGTGTACGGTATCTGTCTGAACGAGTTCAGGCGTCACGCTGTCGGAGAATCCCGCACAGCCTGGGAAATGCGGGGTCACGAAGGTCAGTTCAGTTGCGAGAATGCCGGCAGCGCTATTCAATGTTCATACGCTGCGCAGCCTGCTGTTGCGTGTGACTGTGAACGCCTTCGTTCGATTGACCGAGTATGGCGAGTCTGCTATACTTCCAGACGGCGAACGCTCAAGAGAGGGACGTCCTTGGCTCGATATGCGAGGATCACCGGTTGGGGCAAGTACCTCCCCGAGAGGGTGCTCACGAACCGGGACCTGGAGCGGATAGTCAACACCGACGACGCCTGGATCAGCAGTCGCACCGGGATCAAGGAGAGAAGGATCGCCGACCCCGGCGAGACGGCCTCGAGCTTGGCGGTGCGAGCCAGCGCGGACGCTCTCCGTGTGGCCGGGCTGAAGCACGATGACCTGGATCTGGTGATAGCCGCGACCTGTACCTCCGAGCACATTTTCCCTGCGTGTGCCGCTCTCG
>JAZFSU010000289.1:0-3296 GCA_036446335.1 Dehalococcoidia bacterium
GATAACGTGAATATAGCTACGGGCAGCGGCGACATCGTCCTCACTAATGTCTCCGGCGCCATCGTCGCGAATTGTGGCAGCGGCAAGATCGCGGTGCGCAATTCGTCAGGCTCGTTCGCCTTGATCACCGGCAGCGGCAGGATCTCGATGCGCCATTCATCAGGGCCATTTGCCTTGAATACCGGCAGCGGCGACATCGAAGTCCACGGGGAGTTGACTCCTGGAAGTGAAAACTCAGTGGGGGCAGGCTCAGGGTCTGTCACAATTGAACTGGCAGATTCGCCGAGCGTAGAGCTGGACCTTGAGTCTGATGACGGTGAAGTGAGAGTGGACCTGCAAGTGGATGTGCGCGAAAGCTCGAAGGGGCGGCTCGTTGGAACGGTCGGCAGCGGAGAAGCGGCGCTGACGGTCGGCACAGGCAGCGGCAACATAGTGGTCAAGTAGCGCCGGGGCCATCGGGCAGCCCCATGACGATGCGAGTGCCGCCGGTGTACATTTGCGCTGGAGTATGCTAGTCTGGCGCGGTCGCAAGGAATGGTTCAAGGAGGATCGACATGCAGAATGGGCTAATTATTCAGGCGACAGGAGTTCGCAAGATCTACGACACGGGCAAGGTGACTGTGGATGCTCTCAGAGGCGTCGACCTGGGCATCGAGCGGGGCGAGATGGTTGCCGTCATGGGGCCCTCGGGATGCGGCAAGACAACGCTCCTCAACGTCCTGTCGGGGCTGGATGACGTCACCGGTGGCGAGGTGGTCATCGACGGCGCTTTGATTCACGAAATGTCGGACAAGAAGCGCACCCGCTATCGGGCCGAGAAGATGGGCTTCGTCTTCCAGTCCTACAACCTGCTCCCTGTACTCAGCGTCGTTGAAAACGTGGAACTGCCCCTGCTGGTATCGGGCGTCAAGCAGAGCGAGGCCCGGACACGGGCAGCGGAGACCCTGGAACTGGTGAGTCTCTCCAAAGAGGGGGACAAGAGGCCCGCTGAGCTCTCCGGTGGCCAACAGCAACGGGTGGCCATCGCGCGTGCGCTGGTGAACGAGCCAGCCATAGTGTGGGGCGACGAGCCCACGGGCAACCTGGACAGCGAGACCTCAGGCGGCATTATGGATTTGCTGTGCCGCCTGAACAAGGAGAAGTCGCAGACCTTTGTCCTGGTGACGCACGATCTCGCGGTCGGTCGACGCGCGAACAGGATACTGCGGATGGCAGACGGTGAGATCGTGGAGGAGCTCCGTCCGGGCGGCTAGGCCTGCCCCGGTTGCCGATACACCAAGCCAACGCAGAAGGAGGACCAGCATGTACGCACGGGTTACCTTGTTCGAGATAGACACGCTTAGAATGAACCTCGACGAAGCGCTGGAGAAGTTCAAAGAGTCAATCGTGCCTGAGGCGCGGAAACAGCAAGGGTACGAGGGAATGTACGTCATGCGCACTTCGGAGGGCAAGGGGCTCGTCTTGAGCTTCTGGGCGAACGAGGAGGCCGCAGTGGCCAGCCAGTCGAGCGGCTACTACGATGAGCAGCTTGCCCAGTTCGTGGCCCTGTTTCGCGCTCCAGCGGGCCGAGAGGGCTACGAGGTGGTCTTCGCCGAGACCCCCGGCGCAACACGCTAGCAGGCTCCCGCTGAAAGCGCAACCGTGGGGAGGCACAAGTCCGGCAGTCGGACGACGGCAGCAGAATGTCCTGATTGCCGGCAGCCCGTGACCTGAACATCGAAGGAGATAGCTATGGACATCCTGAGTGTACTACTGATGCCGCTTCTCATCATCTTCGGCCTGTGCGCGGCGGTCCTGACCGTCAGCGCGCTGCGCAACAGGGTGATGTTCAAAATGGCGTCCCGAAACATCCCACGTCGAAAGGTGAATACGGCGCTCACCTGCCTGGGCCTTATGCTTGCCGCAATGATATTCTCAGCCTCGTTCGCCACCGGCGATACCCTGAGCCACTCCATACGCAGCCTCGCCGTCTCGTCCCTCGGAGAAGTGGATATCATGGTGATGAGCGAGGGGGTCAACTTCGGCGCAATGCAGATGGATATGGAGACGACCGGGAGGCCCAGCTATTTCCAGGACAGTGAGTTCAACACTGTCCGCAACTCACTGTCCGGTGCTATCCAGGATGGGGTGGTCGACGGCGTGGCCCCCGCAATTATCGAGACAGTGCCGGTAGCGGCCGAGAGTAGATTGAACGAACCTGCCGTCACTCTTCTGGGACTCGACCACCGATACATGGACCCCTTCGATCCACTGCTCGACAGCCAGGGCAACAGGCTATCGCTGAAGGATCTCGAGGACCTCGGCGACGGCTACGCCTACGTGAACGCGGCATTGGCCGAGGAACTGGAGGCAGGCGTCGGCGACCAGATCGATGTCTATCTGGGTACGACAGGTACACAGCTTACGATCGACGGCATATATGAGTCAGGTGGGAATCCATCGACGTTCAGTCTTGACACAGCCGCATCCATAGTAGTGCCCCTATCTCAGGTGCAATCCATACGCGGCTCGAACGAGATCAACTTCATCATCATCACTAACCGGGGTGACGCAATCAATGGGGCAGAACACACACAGGAAGTCACGGCAATCTTGGGCCCGGTAATCGAAGGCACGGGACTCAAGGCGGAACCGGTGAAGCAGGACGCGCTCGACGAAGCTGACGAGGGGGGGGCCATGTTCTCCTCCATCTTCCTCATGTTCGGCAGTTTCTCCATTATCGCAGGCATAATGCTCATTTTCTTGATCCTCGTCATGTTGGCTGCAGAGCGCAAGCGGGAGCTCGGCATTGCGCGGGCCGTGGGCGCCCAGAGGAAGCACATCGTTCGTCTGTTCACTTACGAGGGCGCCCTCTACGCGCTCATGGCCTCAGCCATCGGCGCTGGACTAGGATTGCTGGTCAGTTGGGCGATGATTCAGGTCATGGCCGCAGCTTTCGAAGAGATGGGCTTTGGGTTGGTGTACCATTTCACCATCACCGGCCTGATCATATCCTACACCATGGGGGTTGTGGTCACGCTGTTGGTGGTCGTCCTCTCTGCACGGCGCGTCAGCAGGCTCAATATCATCAGCGCCATCAAGGATATTCCGGAGCCCCGGAAGGCAGCTGAGCAGGGCCTCTGGGGCCTTTTCCGCAGTGTCTACGGATTCAGACTCCTACTGGGATTCCTGCCGGTCATTTGGGTGAAACCCGGGCCAGCATTCAGGTTGTGGGTCGCTACGTTTCCGCTCCTCCTCCCCGTGCTGGGGCTTCTGGTTCTGCTCTTCGGATTGCAGGAGAAACAGTGGGCTCCATA
>JAZFSU010000290.1:0-6816 GCA_036446335.1 Dehalococcoidia bacterium
CAGATGGGACACCGCACTGAGGATATCGTTTATGGCTTGTGCCAGGCGTTGGTTCGCAACTACCTCAATAACATTGGCCTGGGCAAGGACATCCAATCGCCGATAGTGTTCCAGGGTGGCGTTGCTTTCAATCAGGGCATAATCAGAGCCTTTCAGGAAGAACTCGAGGCTGAGATCATAGTGCCTCCGCATCATGCGATCATGGGGGCCATCGGCGTGGCCCTGCTGGTGCGCGAAGAGGTGGTCAGTCGCGGCCTGGACACTGGATTCCAGGGATTCGGCGTCAGCGACACAGAGTACCATACCTCCTCTTTTGAATGCGAGGCCTGCCCCAATCTCTGTGAGATAGCTCGACTTGCGGTCAACGGACGGGTCCTGGCTCAATGGGGTGGTCGCTGTGATCTCTGGGAGAGGGAAGCCAGCGTCCAGTAACTCAGGGCGGGCTCGAGACCGAGGCTTGAGACTGAATGGGCCACTGCCCGCTTACTATCGGGATTGGTCATTGTGACCAGCAATGGCCCGGCGGTTATTGCCGAGACACCTGTCCCCTGAGAGCCGATTCGGTGTGCGGCAAAGAAGCAGCGTGCGGATTGCCGCTGTATCAGTGCTCGTGATCACATCCACACTCATCCTCAATATGCGCGACCACCTCTGCCGGGGCGACGTCACTATAGATGACCTTCATGATGCCGGGCAGGTAGATGTCCATCATCGCCACGTTGGCCATCGCCAGCCGCTCCACAAGAGCTAGGCTCAGGTGGTCCCCCTCGACGTCGATGCTCGTCCTGAAGCGGACCTCCCCATCATCGAAGTCCAGCTCGAAGTTCCCAACGGCGAGGCCGTAGTTGATGCGTGTGATGAGTTCCGCCACCGCCATGCGCTTGTCTTCCGGCGCGTGAACCGGACACACTGAGTAGAATGAGAACCGCTGCTGTTCCTCGTCGGCGAAGGCGTAGCACGGCCATTCGCCGCTGTCGCCTCGAAAACTGGCCTGGAGGGCCGGCTCCTCACCCTCCCGGACGTATGCCCACTCACTCTCTTCGAAGAAACGAATAGCTGTCTCCAACATCTGAGTCATAAATGGTCTCCTTTGAGCCACGAATTGGCTCTCCTGCATGCTACTGAGATGCATTGGCGTTGCCCTACGCCATCACCTCCCGCACATAATCCTTCAGCTCGTTGTCAAATACCTCCTCTTCCGCTGGTGAGATATTGGTGAACTGATAGCGTGCCTGCCAGTATCGCTTCATAAGCTGGGCGACACTCGCGTTCTCCTTCCCTTTCCCGGATTTCAAAGCACGCACGCCTTCGAGGAAGGCATTTCCGCGGACCTGCATTTTGACCTCGTATAGTGGCGTTACTCTCAGTTTGTCCAGGGGCACTTTCCCTTCCAATGCGTTCACCGCGTTGTACATATGTTGCATGCCCGGCTGGTAGTGCCCGCTCTCGAGGTCTATCAGGAGATCGCCGTGCTGGAATTTCATGTGACCGGCCGCAGCGATGTCAGCGCCTCCGAGGAAGCTGGAGTGGTGGAACTTCATCTGGGTCTCGGAAGTCTCTTCTGCGGCATAGTACTCCCCGCCGGGAGCCATCACATAAATGTAGTCTTTGCCGGGATCAAGCTTCTCCCCCGTCTCCGCGTAGGAAGCGTCAGGACCGCTGAACTGCACCCTGTACTTCTCCCGCTCTGCCCCCGGCACGTAGGTGATCCTTGGTATGAACTCATGCCTTCCCTGACGCTTCTTCTCGGAGATCCAGGCCTCCGCTTTCACCCCGCCCACTTTCTCTTTTACGATGGCGCTCACCTTCTTGAGAAGCCCTGCGTCCTCGCTCCCTTCCAGTGCGGTCGCGTAATCGTAGAACTCGGGGGGAGGCGGCCCCTCCCTCGGGTCCCAAATGTTGCCGGTGGCGGCTTTCTGCCACCGTGCGTAGCAGTATTCGAGACACAGGCCTTCGCGGTGCTTTGACCCGTCATGCTTCTCCAGCTGGGCGCTCACGATTAGACCCTTCTTGGTCGCGTGCGGCACCAGCCGTGACCTTTCTTTTCTGATCTGCGCCTCCAGGTTGGACACCTTCTGCCTGCTGGCTTCCGTGCTGAAGAGCCGGAACTTCGTTCGCCACGACTTGATGCTCTTGGTCAGCATGTCCAAGGCAGCCCACTGCACCTTGTAGTCTGTCGGCGACTTTTTCTTGTCGGCGCGGTACTGGTTGGCCTGCTCGACGATCCCTCGATACGTCTCACCGAAGAACCAGCTTGGCCGCCCGCCCTTTTCGACCAGCTCTCCCGGTCGCACTTGACTGTACGTCTTCGGCGGCACCTTAGCAGGCACCTTAGCCGGCACAGCCTTGGCCTTCTTCCCGGTCGCGGCCTTGACTTTCTTCGGCGGCACTGGCTTCGCCGGCTGCCTGGTGCCTTTGGCTTCCTCGATAGCCCGCTCGTGCTGCCGAATCCTCTGCTCTATGAGGCTTCCCCTCTTCCTCTTGTCGCGCTGGATGGTCCCCGTTTCGGCAGTCGCCTCCGACACCGCGGGGGGTTGGACTTCTCGCTGGACGGGTCTGGACGCTCCACCTCCACCCTGCTGGACCACGTGAGTCAATTCATGGGCGATCAGCCGCTGCCCGTCCGAGCCGGCTGGATCGTATTCGCCGTCCTTGAAGAAAGACATCCTTCCCTGTGGTGAAAGCCTTCGCCTGTAGCGCCCTGGCCAGATCGTCAGCCTTGTCGTCGGTGTGGACGTTCACATCGCTGAAGTCCGCCCCAAATGCAGCTTCCATTTGAACCCGGGTGCTGCTCTCAATGGGCTGGCCTGATCCTTTTTCACCCGCAATCGTCTGCTCGAGGTCATCGGGCACGGCTTCCCGTGCGGGATCGCCCTGTGTGTCCGCCTGAATGCGGTCGACCACGCGCTGAACATACTCATTCCCGTAGTTCTGGTGCAGCCGGTTGGTCAAGCGCGCCCGCTGAACGGCATTGGCTGGCTGGGCGAGCCGGGGGTCGCCCAGAATGGCGGTATGCCATTCTATTGGCGGCCGTATCGCGGAAGTGCCCAATAGGGCATCCAGGAACAGTGTTTCGTCGTCTGTCTGCTCCGGTCGCTCCTCAACCGGTTGGACGTGGTCTCTCCCCGGCAGCTCCTTGCTGGCCAACGTGCCGAGCACGCCTTCGTACGGCGTGAACACCATCTCCCTCTGGTCCTGCTGGCCCGCACCTGCGTCGACGCGGCCCCGGTCATCACCGGCCTTGGGGCTGCTCGTTGGCGCATTTGTCCCTGCACTGGTCATATCGCATCCACCTGTCGACGCCGGGCAGCAGAAGGACGTCGGAGAGTGCCCTCAGCGCTCTGCATATGCAAGAGGCTAACACAGAGCGGTGAATGGATGGCTAATTCCCGGTGAATCTTCGGAGAATCTCGGTGGAAATGTCGTGCGCCGGGCAGTTGACGAGGGTTGGTGCTGAGGCATCTGTCCGGGCCACTGACCAACAGGTAGGCTCCCGGGCCGGAATAGTCCAGCCCGGAGCCGACGCCGTAGGGCGATTCCGTGCAAGCAATTCACGCACGTGGCTGCTGCGCGGGTCGTCGCCCGCTTACGCAGATGGTCTCGTTGGGCATGCGCACGGTGCCGTCAGGGGCGGCGTATGCCCGGGCAGCCTCGGAGATTGCCTTCCACGCCTCCGCCTGCCGCTCAACCGGCTGACTGGCTAGAAGCGCGTTGACCGGAGGGGCAATATCGTGGAGAAAGTCCGTGTATGCCTCGACCGAAGTAGACTCGAAAGCGACGGTCAGGCTTTCGCTCCGCACTTCGGCGAAGCCAGCCTGCGTGAACGCCTGTTCCACAACTCCGGGGGCTGACAGACTGAATGGCGAGGGGGCTATCAGCGGCAGCGGCGGTAGCTGGAACATCTCCTGTATCACACGCATCGCCAAGCTGACCATCGGGACTTTGGGTGGTGCTTCCCAGACAGCGGCGGCGAACTTCCCATCAGGAACGAGTAGTCGTCGAATTGTGTCCAGGGCAGTCGCAACGTCGGGCAAGAACATCAGCCCCCATCGGGACAGGACAGCGTCAAACGAGCTCTCAGGAAGATCGAGGGCCTCTGCATCCATCTCGCGGAAGTCTATGTTGTCCAGTCCTAACCCGGTTGCCCGCTCTCTGGCAATAGCGAGCATCTCAAGGGATTGGTCGGTCGCTATGACTCTCCCCGCGGGGCCGACTCGACGGGCGGCGGTGACCGCGGGCTCGCCTATCCCGGTGGCAACGTCCAGCACCCGGTGTCCAGGCCCTATCTCAGCCAGTTCTACCAAGCGATCGCTGACATGCTGCGCCCCGCGTTCCATTGTTTCCCACCATTTCCTCCATCCGTTGGCCGCTCTGTCCCAGTCCTGGCGTTGTCCAGCCTTGGTCTGGACCGGATCGATGTGCTGTGCAGTCATATCTGTCACCTTCCTCCTACCTCATCCGCCACCGGCCTGGTGGCTGTTGCGGTAGTCTAGCATAGGTGCCGGGAGACAGTCTATGGCCAGGGTCACATTGTTTGCTGTTTCTTGGGGTTGCTCCGGTTGGCAATGCTCTTGCTTCTGCCGAGGGGCCATCGCGTCTATCAGGATTGCCAACATGCTTGCCGGAACTTGACGTTTGGCCCTCACGTTCGTTCTGCTACTGGGAAACGCAGTATCCTGCTATGGTACAGGCCCTTCCGCCTTGTCATGTCCTCCAACTTGTGATATACGTAGAATATAAACGGTGGGAGGTCGAAAGGATGAGCAAAGGTCTTGAGAAGCGCATTGTGGAATATATGGAGGAATGTCGTTCTTGTACGATTGCTACTGCCAGCGTCGACGGGCAACCGGCTGCCTCCACGGTCTTTTTCAAGAGCAGAGGCGTTGACCTCTTTTTCAACACGGGTGTGGATAGTCAGAAGGCGCGCAACATCCTGGAGAACCCACGGGTGGCAGTGACCATGCACGCGGGGACCGCGCCCACGAGGGACCAGGATATCAAGGGGATCCAGTACATTGGGCAGGGCGCGATACTAGCTGACGCCAATGTGCTCGACGCGCCGGTGGCAGTGACGGCAAGACACAGGGCATTCAACAGCGCAGCGGCCGGAAGCTCAGTGATCGTGAAGCTGACTCCGGAGAAGATATACCTGGTCGATTACTCAAAGGGGTTCCGCCACCGGGACCATATCGAGTTATAGCCGGAGTCACGAAACCACGCACCAGCACCTGTTTCTCGAGAGTCTTCTCGAAATGGATTGCGTGTCCGAGCAGGTGAGACGAACACTAATCCCTGTGTGGCGTGACTCCCATTCCGCATGGGCAATTCAGTGTCCCCGGACCAACGGTGTGCTTGAGGTCGTTTGCGGAGACAAATGTGACCAGTCTTCTCAAGAAAGAGATCGGAGCCGCCGGATCCACGATATCGGGCAACCTGGCGGAACTCGTTGTCATATGCTCGGCCATCTTGTTTCTTGTGCTAGCGGAGTATCATTCAGTTGGGGACAGATGGTCCAGCGCTCTGGTGTTCTACGTATGTTTGCCAGTGTTCACGGCCCTGCTGTTGCTGCGTAGGAACCCTCTGGATTTTGGACTGCGCCTCGGAGACTGGAGAGTATGGCGTCTCTATGTGGTCGCGACATGCTTTGCGGCTCTTCCAATCCTGTTCGCTGCATCTCGAGTCGATTCGCTTCAGTCATACTATTCCCTCGCTGATTTCGACCTGTGGGAATACTTCTTGCAGAGTCTTGGTTACCTCACAGCCTGGGAATTCCTGTTCCGAGGCTACATGCTGTTCGGCCTCAAGAACAGGTTCAAGGAAGCCAGCATACTCATACAGATGGTCCCGTTTGTGCTGCTTCACTTGGGGAAACCGGAGCTGGAGACCATCAGCACCATACCCATGGGCCTCTATCTCGGCTACGTCGCCTATCGCGGCAACTCCTGCTGGCCTGCGGTGACCATTCACATCTTCATCAACGTCTCGTTCCGGATTCTGGTTAATTGGCTTTGAGGCATCGTTGAGAGTCATTCGATCCCCAGGATCAGCTTCTTGGTTCCGGCTAGGTCGCCATGGGCGTAGAGGAGATATACAAACCTTGTAGCACTTGTGGGGATGTGCTTACGCGGCCGACACTCCGTCAGGCGGGACCGTGTTAGCTCCCTATCCCTCGACAACGTCACCGACGACTGGATCGACCCTTATTCCCTTGCTCGCGACCCAGGACAGCCCATCATCGATGTCTTTGTCCTCACCTTCCAGTTCCAGCATAACCCATCCCCTGTTCTCAGTGATATCGGCGCGACGAATGTTGGTGACCACCGTAAACTGACGACTCAAGTTATGAATGATGGGTTCCTTGATGAGTACCTCGGGGAAGGTGAACATCACCTGTCTCTTGGACATGCTGGCCTCCCTGTTTCCTGGTTGACAATGAAAGTATACGTGCAAAACTCCGGGTGTCAAATCGTTGCACGCAGCAGCTCGTCGACAGATTCGATTGTCGGCTTCACGGTGGTAGCATGAACGACATCGACCAGAGTCTCTTGCGTCCTCGGCCCGGCTCCGGTGATAAAGGCAACCACTTGTTCGTCTCTCTTGATTGCGCCTGAAGCCGCCAGCTTTCCAAGGGCGGCTATGACTACTCCACCAGCCGCCTCGGCGAAGATACCCTCCGTTCGAGCCAGCAGCTCGACTGCGGCAATGGTCTCGCTGTCCTCGACGGCACATGCACCGCCTCCGGACTGCCTCGCGACCCCCAGAGCGTAATAGCCGTCCGCCGGGTTGCCGATTGCAATGGACTTGGCAATGGTGTCC
>JAZFSU010000291.1:0-2091 GCA_036446335.1 Dehalococcoidia bacterium
TGACGCGCCGGGCTCACCCTGCCAGCGAAGAAGCACTGGCCTACGGCGGACTGTCCTTCGACCCTCCCACGGACCAGCTATCTCATGGTCGGGCACGGACGACCCTGACCCGCATCGAAGGTCATGTTCTCTCGCACCTGATGAAGGATGCCGGCCAAGTATCAACCTACTCCGCCCTTACCGAGGCGATCTGGGGGATGGGCCGCCAGGAAGAGACAGAAACCCTGAGGGTCTACATCCAGCGCCTGCGGCAGAAGATCGAGGCAGACCCGGAACAACCGCAGATTATCCTCGCCAGTCCTGGCATCGGATACTCACTGGCGAAAGCGGACTAGAACCATCCCGGTGAGCGTGAGACGAAGGCCGAGGTCTTGATAACAGCCTCGGCCGTCTCTATGCGGGACACCTCGCGCCGGCAGGATGGTTGTTAGCCAGCCACGGTGGCACGACGCGTCGCTCTGGCTTATTCGGGTTTGACGAACGTGTAACCACCCGAAACGGTGATGACAACCTCCGGGAAATCCGCGTCACGCTCGATCTTCTCGCGTAAGCGCCGAACGTGCCTGTCGAGTGCAGCCTCCGCGCCCTGCCGGTCGAGCTGGCCCAGTGTCACCGAGTCCTCACCCCAAATGGCAATGGCCAACAGGGGACGGGCAACCACCTCGCCCGCGCTCTCCACCAGCCCTCTGAGGAGCCGACCTTCGGTTTCAGTCAGGTGGCTCTCCTTTCCTCGGCAGTAGACCACGCGACTGGCCGGATCGAAGCTCAGTTGGCCGTAGACCAGCAAGTCCTCGGCAGGCGCGAGAGTTGCCCTGCGCATCAGTGCTCGAATACGTGAGAAGAGTTCGGCCTGCTTGAACGGCTTGACCATGTAGTCGTCGGCTCCCCACTCAAGGCCCTTGAAGACGTCGGCCTCATCGGCTCTCACCGTGAGTATTATAATGGGCACGTTCGAGAACTCGCGGACTCTCTTGAGGACTTCATAGCCACTGATGTCAGGTAGGCCAAGATCAAGGATGATGACATCCGGCATCTCCTTCTTGGCCGACTTCACCCCGCTCTCCCCCAAACCAGTAGAGACGATCTCTACCTCCGGCCACTGGGTTTCGAGGCCCACGGAGATTACTTCCACGATTTCCGGAGCATCCTCAACGATGAGAACCTTCATGATTGCCACGGCGGACTAGCTCAGCCCGCCCGCTTGAATGGGCCTGGTCTGGTATTAGAAGTGCGGCGGCGATTGCTCTCCACCGTCCCTCTCCCCACCGTCGCAGGCACTGGACAGTATATCACGTCCTTACCTCGTGGGCATCAGGTTGGATATCCGACAGACATGCGTGGCGCCAGCGGGAACACAGCGGGAACACAGCGGGAACACTGATACCAGCGCCGAAGGGGCCCCTTCTCGATCCGTTCCGGAGTTACCGAAGTATTCCCCGGAAGGCAGCCGACGACGCGGACGGCGGGCCGCTCAGCATCCCAGGGTAGTGAAGACCCAGTTCTGGTGTTTCCTGCGGAAATGGAGCTCCACGGCGACGGATCCTTCGTCGTCAACGTGACGTTTGGCGCGGATGCAGCGACGCGATTCGGCCAGTTCTCGTGACGCGCGGTTCTCGTCCATACGCACTACCAGAGAGTCCTTCCGAGAGAAGTCGAACTCCACCATTGCCTGTTCACCCCACTGCCGGAACGGTCCCCGCCGGCGAGAAGTCCATCGCGCCGGCACAATCCAAAAGCGCCTCAAGGCAATACCGTAGAGAAGCGAATTGTAGACCCCCTCGGCTCACGCCGATAGTACCGGGGGGCTCACTATGGTGAGTCTTTTGGTCCAATGAGGAACCGCGGAGCGCCGCCGCTTCCGGCGGCGAGACTCAGCCCACCGAGGCTGGCGACAGCCTACCCCAGCCAGTCAGGGTTCCGCGTAGTGCCGTCAAAGACGTCAGTGGTCTTGAAGCCTTCTTCCTTGCCGTCCTTGCCAAGCTCGAAGGTCCGCGCCAGGAGAGACGAACGCTCTTCTTCCGTCATCGGAGTGAAGTTGCGGGCGAGGTCGATGGCCTGCTGCAGTATCTTCATCGACTCGCAACCGGTGAT
>JAZFSU010000292.1:0-13640 GCA_036446335.1 Dehalococcoidia bacterium
TCCAGGCAGTTCTTCTGGACATCAAGGATTTCATGATCTCCAGCGGAGGATCGAGCGGTGGCTTCAGCTTCCCCCAGGAGTCGGCGGGCATTCCTGCCGGGACGGGCGGACTCGGAGGCGGAGGCGGGATGGCCGACGGGCAATCGCTGTCCCCCATGGACAATCCCTACAACATGTCCGCCGGCGCGGTCCAGCCCAGCCCCCAGCAGGTCTACATCACACAGCTGCCCACTGCGCAGGCGCCTGCACCGGACCCGGCACCGCCGCCTGCGGCACCGGCCTTCGAGGAGGAGCCGGAATCCGTTGAAATCAGCTCCGGTGGGGACGTTTCGGGCGGAGCGACTCCTGCCCTCGGAGAGGACATGGGTGCCGCCGGAACGGACTGGAGCGGCGGAGCGAACATCGAGGGCGGCCCGGCATTTGGAGGCGGCCTGGAATTCGGCGGCATGGGGCAAGGCGGAGATCCAGGCTTCGGACAGATGGGGCAAGGCGGAGGCCCAGGCTTCGGACAAATGGGGCCGGGCGAAGGCCCAGGCTTCGGACAAATGGGGCCGGGCGGAGGCCCGGGCTTCGGACAGATGGGGCCGGGCGGAGGCCCAGGCTTCGGACAGATGGGGCCGGGCGAAGGCCCAGGCTTCGGACAGATGGGGCCAGGCGAAGGCCCAGGCTTCGGACAGATGGGGCATAGTGCGGTCCCTGGTTCCGGCCAGGCAGGGCAGTGCGAATGTGGAGCTGGCCAGCCCGAGTCGGCACTGGTTCTCGACGACGACAGCGACATCGAGATCGCCGACGAGGTGGACCTGCCACTGCTGGCCATCCTGGCACCGTGGCTGTCCAGGGCCGTCGCCGCTATGGGCAAAGAGCAGATGGAGAAGCTCGTGGAATTGTACGATGTAGCAAGGGAGCTGCCACCACGCCTCAAAGAGGCCCTTCTTGCGCTGCTCGGGTTCTACGATGACGAGTCCAGCACTTCCAAGCCGCCCGGCGACGTCATTGTGATGCAGGGAATCCCTTTGCTCGTCGAGCTTGACAGCCTGCTGCTTCGCCATCGGAGCGGCCCGCTCGAGTCTGCTGTCCTTGCGCTTCTTCAGGAGAAGATGGCGCCCCAGAAGAAGACCAGAGCCAGGAAGGCCGGCCATGGATAAGGTGCTCGCCACCGTTCTGATGATCGTCGCATCGGTGATCTCTGTGGTCATCGTTATCAATGTTGTGTATCCGGCCATCACCAGCTCGGCCGGGTCGATAAACAGCGCATCGAGTCGCATGGGTGACCGCATAAGAAGCCAGATCGAGATCATTCATGCCACGGGCGAGCTTGATAGCGACGAAAGCTTCGCCGACACCGATTCCGACGGCGACTTCGACATCTTCATATGGGTGAAAAATGTGGGCAGCGAGAGAATAGTCGACGTTCCCAGCTCTGACGTCTTCATAGCCAACAGCCTGAATGTCTGGTCCTGGATTGCCCACACCGACTATGCCGCTGGCACGTACCCGCAGTGGAGCTACACACTGGAGAACGGCAGCAGTAACTGGATAAAGGCAACCACAGCCAAGATCGAGGTCAACTATGGCAACACCACGCTTGCGTCCGGGGAATACAGCGTCAAAGTCCTGATTCCCAACGGGATATCTGATGACTATTTCTTCAGTATGTGAGGCCAATGAGCAATGCATTTGTCGCTCTAGTCGTTATTGCGCTGATGCTGGTGGCAGTCCTGTCATGGTCGCAGGTCTCCTTCGGCTGGGTCGACTCGAGCATCCAGTCCTGGAAAGAAACGGTGAAGATTGCACAGGAGGTGTCGAGGACTGACATAGCAGTGACAGGCGCGAACATGACTGCGCCCTATGTAGAGGTCTTGACCCGGAACTCCGGCAAGGTACACCTTGGGCAGTTCGAAGACTGGGACGTGCTGGTCCAGTACTATGACGGCAGCAGCACGTACCACATAGGTTCGCTTGCATATACGACAAACGCTGCCCCGTCCAGCGACGAGTGGACGGTGGCAACTATATATACGGACGACACGCGGACGCAGGAGGAAGTGTTCGAGCCCGGGATACTGAACCCGGGCGAGTTGATGTTGATGAGATTGAGACTGGATCCGCAGCCAGGCGGGAACACGACCAACCTGGTAGCAATATCAAGTCCCAACGGCGTGGCTACGTCCGCGCAGTTTCAAGGATAGGAGACCTCGATGGCAGCAAGTGGCAAGAAGAAAGAGTCCAAAACCATCTGCACCGGAAACGACGAGCTGGACAAGAAGATGGGGGGGGGCATACCCACCAAGACCCTCACCCTGATTGAGGGCCAGCCCGATTCGGGCAAATCTGTGCTGTGCCAGCACATGATCTGGGGTTCACTCTCCAACGACCTCAGCGTGATGGCCTTCACCACCGAGAACACAGTGAGAAGCCTGATCACTCAGATGCAGAGCCTGAGCCTGGACATCTTGGACTACTTCCTTCTTTCGCGCCTGCAAATAGCCCCCCTCGATGCCAAGAGGATGAACCAGACACTGCATGGCACCATATTGCCCATGATCACAAAGTGCATCCAGGAAGGCGTCGATCTCGTGGTGATCGACTCGCTCACTCACTATGCCACCCAGTCCTCCGTCGACGAGGTGATCTCCTTTTTCCAGGAGTGCAAGACGTTCGCTGACAGAGGACTGAGTGTTGTTTGCTCCGCTCATACCTATGCCTTTGACGAGAGTTCTATCAACAGAGTGGGAGCGATGTGCGACGCCCATCTCAGGCTGCACAAAGAGACTCTGGGGACGAGAATGGTGAACATCCTGGAGGTTTCCAAGATCAGAGGCGCAGCGTCGAGAACAGGCAACATCGTCTCCTTCGATGTCGAGCCGGGACTGGGCATAAAACCGATACCCTTCTCAAAGGCAAAGGCCTAGAGGAATCACCATGCCAGTGACCATCCTTCCTTTCAAGGCAGAGGTCGATGCTAAAGGTGGCCTGTCTGAAGAAGAGCTGTTTCAGTGGCTCTCCGAGGACCTGCGCGAGGCCGCCCAGCAGAACCGGCATCTCAAGGACTATCTGCGGGCGATTCCGATCGAGGACATCGGCGTTCCGGAGTATTACCTCAAGCTCAGCCGGGGAATGGGCGGGGGCCAAAAGAACCTTATCTACCCGGTAGCGGACGACATATTCATTCACATCTACTCCGATCCCGGCGGCGGCCGAGGCCACTACATCCCCATAGAGCCGGACACGATGCAAGACATGACCCAGATCATGCAGGATGTCGAGGAGAACCTGATCAATGTGGCTGAAACCCTCTATGAAGCCGAGACGAAACAGGAGAAGGCAGAGGCCCTTATGGCTGCCGTGGCCAAGATATGTGAAGTGAAGCGCGGCGCAACCAATGGCAAGGAGAAAAACAAGAAACAGGCAAAAATCCAGACGACTCCCGAACAGTTCGAAGCCCTGAAATATGTCGCCCTCAGAGATAAACTGGGGCTGGGTGTCACCGAGCCAATACTCCTCGACCCCTACATTGAAGACATCAGCCAGTCCGGCATAGGCCCCCTATTTGTGGAACACAAGATTTTCAAGAGCCTCGAATCATCGATAGTCTTCGAAACAACCGAGGACCTGGACGACTTCGTGTTGCGCTTGTCCGAAGCGATCGGGAGGCCAGTGACGCTCCGCAAACCCATTGTCGATGCCACCCTGCCCGATGGTTCCCGTATCAACATAGTCTTCGGTACTAACGTCTCGCGTAACGGCAGTAACTTCTCGATCAGAAAATTCACTGAAACGCCGATGAGCATACTCGACCTAGTCGGCCTTGGAAGCGTAACCTATCAAATGGCAGCCTACTTTTCCATAGTGGTCGAAGACGGCTGCAATGTGTTCATCGTCGGTGAGGCAGCCTCGGGCAAGACCACATTGATGAACGCGATCACCACTTTTATCCCAAGAAACGCCAAAATAGTTAGCATCGAGGATACACCGGAGCTTCAGGTGCCCCACAGCAACTGGCTCCGAGAGGTATCAAAGACGACAGGCGTGCAAGAGAAGGGAGCCCAGGTATCCATGTTCGACCTGCTCAAGGCTGCACTGAGACAGCGACCCAATTTCATAATCGTCGGTGAAATTCGAGGCGCCGAGGGAGCCATCGCCTTCGGTGCGATGCAGACCGGTCATTCGGTAATGAGCACCTTCCACGCCTCGAATGTGGAAAAGGTGATCCAGCGGCTCACTGGAAACCCGATCAACATACCCAATACCTACATAGACTCTTTGAACATCGTTGTCTGCGTGAACAACGTGAGTCTGCCAGGGGGAGAGTCGGCCCGCCGTGTGACCAGCATAAGTGAGATCGTGGGCTACGATGCATCCGATGACGCTTTCTCATATGTGGAGGTATTTCAGTGGGACCCAGCAGCAGACAAATTCGAGTTCGTGGGCAATAAGAACAGCTTCCTGCTGGAGGAGAAGATCGCCCCGAAGCGTGGTTACCCCTCCGAGAAGAGATGGAAGATATACACATTGCTGGAAAAGAGGGCAAAAATCATGGAAAGACTCCACAAAGAAAAGGAGGTGAGCGGCTTCCATGAGTTTTTCGACGTCATTGACCAAGCTCAACGCGAAGGCCTCTTCTGATCCTGGCAGCGAAGCCATCTATCACAGCGCCAGGATGTTTGATGATGCCACCAAACCGGGCGGTGGCCCGGAAGAGGCCGGGCGGCGCTATTCCCTGCCGCCAATGAGCATCAATTCTCGAAAGCGAAGGCCCGTATTGCCATGCCAAATACCATAATTCCTTTTGAAACTAAGGGTGAGGGGGGACCTCCTGGGAGCAGCCTTTCCGAAGAGAAACTGAACCAGCGGCTGCCCGAGGGCCTGCGAGAAGCATGTCTGCAGCACAGGCACCTCAGAGATTATCTGCGCCAGATCCCCATTGAGGAAATAGGTGTACCGGAGTACTTTACCGCAATCAGCCGAAACGACGGGGGCAAGAAAAACCTCATCTACCCCGTGTCGGCTGATGTCTTTATCCACATCTACCTTGACGCCAACATCAGCAGAGGCCGCTATATCCCAATAGAGCCGAGTCTGACGGAAGACCTGAGCCTGGTGCTTCCCGAGGTAGAGAGAGCGCTAACCAGAGCAACCGATCAGCTTCATGAAGCCGAAACGAACGAAGAGAAGACAGAAGCTTTGATAAAGGCTCTGGGCAACCTGTGTGAAATAAGACGCGGCCCGACCCCATCCAAGACTAGAGGCAAGAAGAGCGACAAGACACAGTCAAGAGTCCAGATGACTCCCGAACAGTTCGAAGCCTTGAAATATGTCATCGTCAGAGACAAAGTGGGTACGGGTGCCATTCAGCCAATGCTCGACGACCCCAACATTGAGGACATCAGCGAGTCCGGCTTGGGCCCCATATTTGTGGAACACAAAATTTTTGACAGCCTTGAGTCATCGATAATCTTCGAAACAATCGCGGATCTGGACGAGTTCGTGCTGCGCATGTCCGAAGCGATAGGGAAGCCAGTGACACTCCGCAACCCCATTGTGGATGCCTCCCTGCTCGACGGTTCCCGCATCAACATAGTCTTTGGCAGTGAGATTTCGCGGCGTGGCAGCAGCTTCAGCATCAGAAAGTTCTTTGACACGCCGCTCAGCATACTCGAACTCATCGGTTTCGGCAGTATTAGCTACCAAATGGCTGCCTACCTTTCGCTGATGCTCGAGAACGACATGAATATCTTCGTCGTGGGGGAGACCGCCTCGGGCAAGACCACATTGATGAACGCGATCACCACATTTATCCCACTGAACAGCAAGATCGTAAGCATCGAGGATACGCCGGAGCTTCAGGTGCCCCACAACAACTGGGTCCGAGAGGTGGGCAAGGCGGCGGGCGCGGAGGAGGAGGGGGGAACTCAAGTGACCATGTTCGACCTGCTCAAGGCAGCCCTGAGACAGCGACCCAACTTCATAATCATCGGTGAGATTCGAGGTGCGGAGGGAGCCATCGCCTTCGGCGCGATGCAGACCGGCCACGCGGTGATGAGCACTTTCCACGCCGCGAGTGTGGAAAAGGTAATCCAGCGGCTCACCGGAAACCCGATCTGCATACCCAAGACCTACATAGACTCCTTGAACGTCGTGGTATGTCAAAACGCCGTGAAGTTGCCAAACGGAAAGCTTGGTCGTCGCGCGACCAGCATCAGCGAGATCGTGGGCTACGACCCTGTCGACGATGCTTTCTCCTTCGTAGAGGTATTCCAGTGGAAACAGACGGCGGACGAATTCGAGTTCGTAGGCAACAAGAACAGCTTCCTGCTGGAGGAGAAGATCGCCCCGAAGTACGGCTACCCCCCCGAGAAGAGATGGAAGATATACACACTGCTGGAGAAAAGGGCGAGAATCCTGGAAAGATTGCACAAGGAGAAGGGGGTCACAGACTTCTATGAGCTTCTCAAAGTACTGGCACGCGCTCAGCACGAAGGTCTTTTCTGAGAAGGGCAGCGAGTTCCTGGCCTTCGATATGCTGTACCAGCTATCCTATATGTCAGCGACGGCCTCAGCCGGAATCTCGCGCCCCAAGATATTCGAGTTTGCCTGCCAGCTTCCCTGCTACACATCGAGCTACTTCAAGGAGGTACAGACGATGGCAGAGAAGCTGCGTATGGACTACTCTCAGGCCTGCCGCACGGTAGGAGAAGTAGCCAGGGAGGGCGCTATCAGCGGTTTCCTGCTCCGGTGGTCGGCCTCGATGGGAGCCGGTGAACTGGAAGCCGACTTTCTGGCGCAAGAGGCCAAGCTCTGCGCCCAGGCTTTCGAGAATGTCTACGAAGGACAGGTCAACTCGATGAGGATGTGGACGGAGGCCTATGCCGCGATCATCATATCCGCAGCCCTGATGGTAATGGTCTCGTCCATTTCCATGCTTATCTACCCCGTGGCGACCGGGATGACCATCGGAGTAATGGGTTTGACCATCGCCACAGCGATAATAGGAGCATGGGCGATCTGGAAGGTAGCGCCCAAGGAAATCGCTTACCACGTATCCAGCCCGTTCTGCCGTGAGTTGAGAAGGGCCCGCCGGCTGGAACGAATCATGCTGCCGGCCGCGGTGATCGCCTTCGTCGGCATTCTGGCAGCAGGCGGCGGCCTGGGATTAGCGCTCGTCGCAGGATCAGCCTTGCTCTTACCCATAGGCGTAGCCGGCATCACCTACGACCGCCAAGTGTCGAAGAAGGACGCGGACATCGCCACGCTCATCAGAACAACAGGCAACATAGCATCGGCCGTGGGCATCACCACCTCGTTGGCCCTGACGAAACTCGACCTGAGAGCAACATCCTCTCTGGCTCAACACGTCAAGGACCTCCAGGGAAGGATCTCAGCCAGGCTGAAGCCGGACATGTGCTGGCACCGCTTTTCCCTGGAGACGGGCAGCGAGACCGTGTTCCGCAGTGTCAAGATGTTTCAGGATGCCACCAGGCTCGGTGGCGAGCCGGACGAGGTCGCCGGACGATCCTGCCTGCTGGCCACGAGCATCAATTTCCTTCGCGCCAAGCGGAGCCAGGTCTCCGCCTCATTCACTATGCTGGCGCTAGGCATGCACGTCGCTATCATCGGTCTGCTGTTGTTCGTTGTGGAGGTGATAATGGCCTTCGCCGCCGCCGCCGCCGGCTCATACGGCGAGGCCACGGAAGGAGTCGAAGCGCAGGCCCTTTCGGTGTTCTCTCTCAACTTTCAGACCCTCGCGATTCTTAACTACTTGACATTGCCTACGGTTATCGTCCTATCGGTCACAGTCGCCTTCGCCGTGAAGGCGGCGGGAGGCGGCAGCAAATACACGTTCTACACCTACCTTGGCATTACGCTCGGGGCCACCGGAATTGGGATGATAGCCATACCTGCGCTGGCAGGGACTATCTTCGCACCGATCACAAACTTCTAGAACACGCAAGAGGAGCTGGGAAAATGGTTAGGAAACCGTCGTTCGTATCTCGGCCGCGCCGACCCAGAAAGGACGCCGACTCATCCCCGGAGCATGACGGCGAAGACGCTTCAGCCCCAGGGCGACGCGCTTCGTTTTCTCTGCGCGGTATCGGAAGGTCCATCGCGGCCTCACTTGACAGCGGCGTGGACGACCTCGACGATGACCCCATAGGGGTTTTCCTGGAAGCACAGGAAGCAGGCCCCGATCGGGACCAGCCGGAGATTCAGGAACCGGCTGGGTTGGTGGACATTCTGGCCCCACCCCCGGATGCCGCAGCGCAAGACCCCATCGCCGAGGCACCGCCGCCGGCTCAGGTCCCGGCGCCAGGCCCCCCCGATCTTGAGCCGGGGAGCTTCGCCGCGATGCCTCCCGAACTCGGCCTGGCGTCCACGCCGGCTCCGACCCCACCGCCAGCCCCGATGCCGCAGGAGGCTCCGGTTCCACCCCAACCCTCGGCAGACGCTGCCCCACATGCTCCGCCCGCGAGCCAGGCGGAAGCCCCAATGCCCACTCCGGACGAAAACATGGGTATCACCGCAGTCACCGACAGCCAACCGGTGCCTCTCGAGTCGGAACAATCGCCACCACCACCCGCGAGTGCGCCGCCGACTGCAGGCCCGCCACCGGATACAGCCGACCCCCTGCCCATCGCGGACTTCGCCCCCACCACATCGTTCGACAGCACGGGGGCAGATGCCGGCGCACCTCCGAGTGACCCGCCAGCCATGACTGCCATCGAGAGCGGGCCCGTGTCCTTCGCACTCGACGATCCGGATAGTGACGAGGAGGATTCTGACGACAAGGAGTCGACCCAAGGCGGTGACTCCGGCTCAGACAGCCTGTTGGACCTCTTCCGGTCGGAGGAAATAGAAGAAAACCCGCTGGCAGGTCTTGCCAAGGGGCTGCCCAAGGTCGACATGCAGAGTCTGGTGGAGAAGGTGAACAAGTTGGCCGCGGAGATCAAGGGGGAACCCGAGAACCCAGTGGAACCCGAGGGCGTGGCGGGCGCGGAGGGCGTGGCGGGCGTGGAGGACCCCGGGGCCTGAGCTGAAGCCAACGCACTCAGCGCCGGCGGACCACCGCAGTCGCCTAGAGATGCAGAAGGTTGTTGCTCAGAACTACTGTGAATATCACTACCAGCAACACCTGGCAGGCTATCATTGCCTTGACATGCTTGGTTCTGGTTGCCAGCAGCCAGAACCCCAACCCCACCGCCACGGTTATCATTACCTTGACGCCATAGAACAACACCTCGTCACGCGCCAGAAGAGACCTGGCGAAGGGATTGCCTTCAATGTTGCCGGCGCTCTCTAAGGCCAGATATGTGACGCTTGTCTCGGCCAGAGACAGGATGACCCAGACAATCGCCAGGATTCTGGCGAGCCTCACTGGCTTCTTCGAGCTAAGTCTCACAAGTCTGGATATCATGTCCGTCCAATGGCTGGAGGGCTGCAATGTCACCAGCCCAACGCTGACTCCGGGTTGAGCCCCGCATACAAATCCAATCTATCACACTGGCCCGCGAAAGCAATAGCACTTTGGTACCGAAGGTAGTGTACATATGCCCCCAGGGTCAGCGGTCACTGATCGCCCCGCCGTTCACGCCCCCGCATCGAGCACGGGCGCTGCACTTGGCAGCCCGGCCGACTTCCAGGCAAGGCCAGGCCACTCCATGTTCTGCGGGCTTCGGGGAATCTATCCTGTGTGGCGTCGCGAGTCCTGTGTCGGGCGGATGTCGACGCATTGCGCCGGAGGGACTGCTCCAGTACAGCTCAATCCGGCAACTTCAAATGGCGGAGATACTCTGAGAAGTCGGCACCAAGTTCGGGACTTCGAAGAGCAAACTCGACCGAGGCTTTCAGGAGACCCAGCGGAGTGCCCGTGTCATAGCGAACCCCCTCGAATCTGCAGGCATACATCTTCTGCTGTTCAAGCAGCAGGTGCAGCGCGTCGGTAAGCTGGATCTCCCCAAGCTTCCCCGGCCTCGCCTTCTCCAGCATGGCGAATATCTCCGGAGTAATCACATACCTGCCCACTATGCCCAGATTCGACGGCGCCACCTCAGGCTCCGGCTTCTCCACAAGGCCCAACACCTGGTACACGCGGTCATCCACTTGCTTCGGCGAAATGATGCCATATGAGCTTGTCTCCTCAGGCGGAACCGTCTCGACGGCAATCACACTGCAGCCATACTGTTCGTGTACCTGAAGCATTTGCTTCATTGCCGGCACTTCCGCTTCAATAATGTCGTCGGGAAGGAAGACGGCAAACGGCTCGTCGCAGACAAGATCCTTCGCCACCAGGACAGCGTGTCCCAGCCCGAGCTGCTCTTTCTGACGAACGTAGCAGACGGTGGCAAGCTCCGAGATCCGCCGGACCTCCCGCAGGGCCTTATCATTCCCCTTTTGGCTCAGCGCGTTCTCGAGCTCAACAGTCCGATCGAAGTGATTCTCTATGGCATGCTTGCCGGCCGCGGTAACGATTATGATATGCTCGATGCCCGAGGCAACAGCCTCCTCAACCACGTACTGGATCGCAGGCTTATCCACCAGCGGCAGCATCTCCTTGGGCACTGATTTCGTTGCGGGCAGGAATCTCGTCCCCAAACCTGCAGCGGTAATGACTGCCTTACGGACTTTCACAGCTCCCCCTTGCTATCTCTACACCTATGCTTCAGCATCTGCGAGCCCCCCCTTTCGAAGGTGGCCCAGCGTCTCGGCGATGACTCCCGAGAGTCTCCGGAGCCCCCAGCCCTTGGCGGCTGAGATGAGTACCGCCGACCTTATTCGAGACCCCAACTGATCCACATAGCGGCTGGTAGCCTCCTCGTCGTCCGGCTCGATCTCCCCACCAAGCAGGTCGACCTTGTTGAGTGCCAAAAGCCGAGGCTTGTCACCGAGGCCGAGATCATCCAGCAGGTCCTCGACCGTGTGGCACTGCTCAACAGCAGTGTCGCTGGCGATGTCGACCAGGTGGAGTAGCAGGTCGGCGTCGCCAAGCTCTTCCAGGGTGGCCCGGAAAGCAGCGACCACCTTCGGGGGCAGCTTCTGGATGAAGCCCACGGTGTCTGTCAGAAGCGCCTCGCCCCTGCCGGGCAGAGCAATGCGACGAGTGGTAGGATCGAGGGTCGCAAAGAGCTTATCTTCAACCAGCACATCGGCATTGCTCAACGCGTTGAGCAGCGTGCTCTTGCCCGCATTGGTGTAGCCCACCAGAGCCACAACCGGAATGCCCTGGTCGCTGCGACGCCGCCGGTATAGAGCCCGGTGTTTCCTTACCGCCTCGATCTCCCTCTTGAGATGCCGTATTTTGTGCTGGATGAGACGACGGTCAGTTTCGAGCTGCGTCTCGCCCGGGCCTCTGGTGCCGATGCCAGCCCCGAGCCGCTCCAGATGAGGCCAGCGGCCAGCCAGACGCGGCAACAGATACTCCTGCTGGGCCAGCTCAACCTGCAGCCTGCCCTCGTGAGTCCTCGCCCTCCGGGCGAAGACGTCAAGAATCAGAGCAGTGCGATCAACAACCTTGACACCCAGCTCCCGCTCCAGATTCCGCTGCTGGGCGGGCGAAAGCTCGTCATCGAAGATAACCAGATCGTACCCCACCTTCTCCTTGGCGGCCAGCAATTCCTCGAGCTTGCCCTTGCCGATGTAGTGGGCCGGAGTAGGCGCTGCCAGTCGCTGAGTCAGTGATCCCACAACATCTGCTCCCGCAGTGCGCGCCAGGTGATCCAACTCTTCCATCGATCCTTCCAGAGACCAGCCACTTCTTGTCCGTTTCGTTCTGGCGCCGACCAGGAAGGCTCTCTCCACCGGCGGATGCGCGGCAACACGCGCTCGCCCGATCTGCTTCCCCTTACCTCGAGCTTTGGATGGACTCATAGACGACCCTGTAGCTTCTCGATCCTGGCCAGCCCCTCTTCGACGCGGTCGTCGGGCGTGGTCAGGGACAGGCGAACATAGCCCTCTCCGTACTTGCCATATCCGCTGCCAGGCGTCACTACCACGGAGGCCTCGTCAAGAAGCTTGGAGCAGAAACTGATCGACGTGTGGCCATCAGGGACCCTGACCCAAAGATAAAGGCTCGCCCTGGGAGGCCTGACCTTCAACCCCACTTTCGTGAGAGCGCTCACCATGAGGTCTCGCCTTCGCTGATATATGGCGTTGTTGCGGGCAATGCAAGCCTGATCTCCGAGCAGCGCCTCGATGGCGGCGTGCTGGATGGCCTGAGGGATGCCCGAATCGATGTTCGACTTCAGCCTCATCAGCGCATTCACCATGCCCTCGTTGCCCACCACCATCCCGATGCGCCACCCCGTCATGTTGTAGCTCTTGGAGAGAGAGTGAAACTCCACCCCAACGTCTCGGGCCCCGGGCGCCTGGAGAAAGCTCGGCGGCCGGTAGCCATCGAAGGCGACCTCCGTGTATGGAGCGTCGTGGCAAACAGCGAGGTCATGGCGCTTCGCGAAGGAAACGGCCCTCTCGAAGAAATCCAGGTCTGCCACGGCACCTGTGGGGTTGTTGGGATAGTTCATCCACAGCAGCCTGGCCTTCTCCGCCACCCCGGAAGGAATGCTGTCGAAGTCAGGCAAGAAGCCGTTGTCCTCGGTGAGGGGCAGGAAGTAGGGCTCGCCGCCCGCGAATACTGTGCCCATCGAATAGACGGGATAGCCCGGATCGGGAACGAGTGCGACGTCGCCGTGGTCGATGAAGCAGAATGATATGTGCCCGATTCCCTCTTTTGAGCCGATAAGCGGCAGAATCTCACTGTCGGGATCGAATGAGAGATCGAAGCGCCGCTGATACCAGGTCGCAATGGCCTGTCGCAGCTCGGGCAGCCCATCCGTCTCCGGATATCGATGATTTGCCGGGTCCCGGGCAGCTGAACACAGGCGCTCCAGTATGTGCTCCGGTGTGGGGATGTCCGGGTCGCCAATGGCGAAGCTGATCACATCCTCGCCGCGAGCCCTCTTCTCAGCGATCTTCTTGCTGATCTCCACGAAGAGATACGGCGGCAGATTCTCTATGCGTTTGGCCACATGCATTGAGTTCTTTCCTCTCTATGTAGCCAGAGGCCACAAACGATATATCCATGTATCAGGCGCAGCATCATACAAGTATACGTGCTCAACATTCTTGTATCTATTCATGTCTATTCCCGGGAGCAATTCAGCAAATGCGTCGTACTCAACACCAGTCTCCCAGATGCCGAGCAGGACAATAGTAAGCAGATCAGAGTAGTCCTTGAATTTCTCATTAGCCTCATCAATGGTCTCCTCAAGTTGTTTCCTTGTCATGTCGGGATCAAACCCATGTACTATGAATGGAGGTTCTACCCCCAATGTCGATCCTTGTGTTTTCATTTTTCTGAGTGTACATTCAAAAGGGATGTGCAATGTAGTTTCTTGTCCTTCGGCCAAGCAAGGAGCATGTGTCATGACTTGCTGGCACAGCTGTTCAACAGTGCTTTTCCAGTTCTTCTGATTGACCTTGATTTTCTTGAAGCCTGCCAGGAGAAGGAATGTCCCCTGAAGCTTGCCCCCCAATCGAGTCCGAACTTCTTCCAACAACTTGCCTGGCGTCTTATCATACTTCCAGTCTATTGGGCCACGGAGCCTACTTAGTTCTACAGCAATCTTCTGTCCGGTAGTATGGTCTTC
>JAZFSU010000293.1:0-7794 GCA_036446335.1 Dehalococcoidia bacterium
GTTGGCATTCAGGCCGCCGCAGAGGCCCCGGTCAGGAGTTACATGGACAATAGCGGCGCGCTTGACGTCTCTTCGTTGGAGCAGCGGATGAGCCTCATCATCCAGTTGGGGTTGGGCCGCGAGGTCGCCGAGGACTTCACGCATCTTGTCCGCGTAGGGGCGCGTGGCCAGGACGCGGTTCTGAGCCTGCTTCATTTTGGAGGCGGCGATCATTTCCATGGCCTTGGTGATCTTGGCCGTGCTTTGAACGGACTTGATGCGGCGCCTTATAACGCGAATCGGAATCATGAGTCTTGCATCTCAATCTTGTCAGGATAGTGTTTGTTTGAACTCAGCGATGGCCTTCTTGAGGGCCTCCTCGTTGGCGTCGGAAATCGTCTTCTCGGTGGCGATTGCCTTTCCGATTTCGGGGTGACTAGTGTCCATGAACCTATGGAGAGATTCCTCCACCGAGGCTATGCGGTCAACAGGAACGTCGTCGAGGTAGTTGTTCATCACCGCGTACAGGATCACTACCTGCTTCTCCAGGGAGTATGGCGAATACTGAGTCTGCTTTAGTACCTCCGTGACCCACTGGCCGAGCTCGAGCTGCGCAAGTGTAGCCTTGTCGAGGTCAGAGGTGCCGAACTGAGCGAACGTAGACATCTCCTGATACTGGGCGAGCGTAAGTTTGAGCTGGCCTGCAACCTTCTTCATAGCCTTGGTCTGGGCCGCACCGCCGACACGCGATACAGAGAGTCCGATGTTCATCGCAGGCCTTATTCCTGCGTTGAAGAGGTCGGTTTCCAGGTAGATCTGGCCATCGGTGATGGAGATGACGTTCGTGGGGATGTAAGCTGAGATGTCAGCCGCCTGGGTCTCGATGATGGGCAGGGCGGTGAGGGAGCCTCCACCGTGCTCTGCGTTGTATTTCGCGGACCTCTCCAGAAGGCGCGAATGGAGGTAGAAGACGTCCCCCGGGTAGGCCTCGCGTCCTGCGGGACGTCGCAGCAGCAGCGATATCTGCCGGTAGGCCCACGCATGCTTGGAGAGGTCGTCGTATATGATAAGGGCGTCACGACCCTGTTCCATGAAATACTCGCCTATTGCGCAGCCGGCGTAGGGCGCGAGATACTGCAGGGCCGCTGACTCGGCCGCATTGGCGGCAACTATGATGGTGTGCTCCATCGCACCGTAGCTCTCCAGTGTCGCCACCGTCTGGACCACTTTGGATGTCTTCTGGCCTATGGCTACATATATGCAGACAAGATCTCCACCCTTCTGGTTGATGATGGTATCGAGGGCGATCACGGTCTTGCCGGTGGAGCGGTCGCCGATGATCAGCTCTCGCTGTCCACGGCCGATTGGGATGATGCTGTCGATAGCCTTGATCCCTGTCTGCACGGGCGTGTTAACGGGCGCGCGTAGCACCACGTTGGGGGCCACTCGTTCTACGGGCAAGGTCTTGTCGTGGCTGATTGGCCCCTTGCCGTCGATGGGCTGGCCCAACGCGTCCACCACTCGACCGATGAGTCCCTCCCCCACTGGCACTTCGACGATTCGACCTGTGCACCTGGCTTCGTCCCCTTCCTTGATCCCGGAATACTCGCCGAGCAGGATTGCGCCGACGCTGTCTTCCTCGAGGTTGAGGGCCACTCCAACGACTCCATGCGGCAGTTCAATCAACTCGTTGTACTTGACTCCTGAGAGTCCGTGAATATGAGCGATACCGTCGCCTACCTCGATCACGGTCCCGACATCGACCGCGGTCACGGCGGTGCCGAATTGCTCGATCTGCTGTCTGATGACGGAAGCGATATCTTGAGCTCGTGCCATCTGTCCCACTCCTTACTGATCTGCGCTGAGCGATTCAATCAATGAGCTGTCTCGACTAGTGTCTTCTTGAGTGCCTGAAGCCTCGCGCGGGTGCTGCCGTCTATTAGCTTGTCACCGATTCTGGCTACGAAGCCGCCGATGATGGCGGGATCGACGTCAGAGGTGAGGGCTATCCGTTTGCCGGTCAATGAAGCCAGACGCTCGGCAAGTTTGTCGCTGGCTTGCTTTTCGAGAGATATGGCGGTTGTCACATGGGCGTGCTCCAGGCCCTCGTGAGCGTCCGCCATGCGCTCGTACTCCGTCACTATCTGTCCCAGTATCCCGAGCCTTTGCTTTGCGACTAGGAAGTAGACAAGATTGAGGGAAAGCTGGCTGGAATCAGGCAAGCACTTGGCTATCAATCCCATCTTGTCGCTGAGGTGAACTTTCGGGTTCTCAAGGATAGACGACAGCTCAGGATCGCTCAAAGTGGAGGCGATTGTTTGGAGATCTTGTCGCCACTTCCCCACTTCGTTGGCGTCCAGGGCCATTTGGAATACTGCCTGCGCATGGCGCTTGGCAGAAGCGATTTTTGCCACTAGCCTTCCTTCTTCAGGGCGGTGCTTTCTTCCAGTGTCTTCTCGATGATCTGTCGATGTGCCTCTTTGTCCAGAGCCTTGTCGATGACTCTCTCCGCCGCCATGATGGCGACCCCGATGAACTCCTTGCGAAGCTGGGCGATAGCCTCCTGGCTCTCTGCGCGGATCTCGGCCTGTGCCTTGGAGGCGATGGCCTCGGCATCCTTTCGGGCCTGCACGCGTGCCTCTTCCTTGAGGCGGTCGCCGACCTGTTCAGCTTGGGCCACGATATCCATGCCCTGCTTGCGCGCCTCCGCCAGCTGCTCATGCACCATCTGCTCGGTCCTGGCTGTCTCTTGCTTGATGAATTCGGCCTGGTCCATGCTGTCCTGGATTCGCTTCGAGCGTTCCTCAAGCATCCTGGTGATAGGTTTGTAAGCAAAGAGGGTGAGAACGAGAAAAAGGATGCCAAAGCTCAAGAGCTGCCCTATCAGGCCGTTCCAGTTGGCACCGAGCTCTCCAGCGGCATCGCAACTGCTGATAAAGAGCGGGAGCGAGATGATCGCAATCGCGAGGCCAGTACGCTGCCTCATTTTGGAACTCCCTTCGAATAGCATGGGAAAGCGCCTGTCTCTTTCGCAGACGCCACGGTCGAGTGCCTCAGGTCCAGGCGAGAATCGCCGTCAGCTAGTGGCCTACGGCGTCAGTGACGCCCGCTATTTCCGGAACTGGGCCGGACATCAGAACGACGGCCAGGATAACGGCGGCTATCATAACGCCAATGATGAGCACCGTTGATGCCATTATCGCGATGAATGCAGGTAGGCCTTCATCTTGCATGGTTGCGCCTCCTTTGATCTAGCCTCTCAGGCCGCCATGGCCAGAATGATCGCGACGACGAGGCCGTAGATTCCGATCGCCTCGGCGAAGGCGATGGCAAGGATCATGTTGGTCTGGATCACTCCGCTGGCCTCAGGGTTGCGTCCCAGGGCTTGCATGGCTCCATACCCCAGAATGCCGATTCCCACGCCTGGTCCCAGGGCACCAAGGCCCATGGCCAGTCCCGCACCTATCATTTTGGCGGCTTCTACGTCCATCTGGTGACCTCCTTAAACGTTCAGATTAGTGCTAGTGTTCCGCTTTGTGGGGAGCGACCGCCAGCGTGGCGAACACCAGGGTCAATCCGGCAAATATAAGCGCCTGGATGGCGCCGAAAAGCATTTCCAATCCGTAGAAAAGGACGGGCACTACGGCGGGAACGACGAAGGCCATCGACATCAGCAGTACCTCTCCGGCGGTCATGTTGCCAAATAGACGGAAGGTGAAGCTGATGATTCGAATGAACTCGCTCAGCAGTTCGAGAATGCCGACGAAGATGTCTATTGCGCCGTTGAAGACGGTGCCCAGCCCTGATTTCAACTGGCCCCTTGCGATTAGCCCCAGCCCCTGGAGATACTGCCCGAACCGGAAGAACTTGCCGCCGTAGTGGCGAAGGCCGAGCGAGGTGATCCCCCAGTACTCGACGGAGACGAACGAGACCAGCGCCAGCATGAGCGGGACGTTGATATCGGTGTTAGCCGGTCGGAACAGGGCGAGATCGACCAAGTGGCCCTCATAGGTGCCGTATATGAGGGTGGAGGCCGTCCCGGTGTGCCCCCATCCGATGACGTTAAAGAAGGGCAGGAGTCCCATCCACGCGTTGGCCAGGACGAACAGGAAGATGGTCGCCACAATCGGAAAGAACCTGCGTCCGTTCTCCTTGCCGGCTGCGCTCTCCACGAAGTTTATTAGCCACTCAAGTACGAACTCAAGCAGATTCTGGAGTCCTGTGGGGACGAGCTTCATCCTGCGGGTGGCGAAGTAGAAGAGCCCGCCCAACACGACAACGGACATCCAGGTCGCAATCAGCGTGTTGGTGATATAGATGGGCCCGATCTTGGCGAAGGGCTCGGGAGTGTGATCGCCCTCGGTGTAGGGGCCGTAGTTGGCGGCAAGGTGGACCTCGGGTGTTGTTGCGGGGAATAGGAGAGCGGCGACAACGATTACGGCAATGACTGCGAAGACTACGATGAGGATCTTGTTCCTGCGGCTGAGGCTAGACACTAATCTTCACTCCCGTGGTCTTGTCCCCCTTCAGATAACATCGGCCTCAGAATCCGATAGATTCCCAGGAAAGCCATTGTCAGCCCCAAGAGCAGTCCGACAATGGTGAGAATGGCTACTGTACCGTCGCCGCCAAGCTGCTGGCCCAGCCAGCGTCCCCCGAGGGTTCCCAACAGTATACATGTGGCGACGTACCATCCGATCCCGACGAACCTGAGAGCGTCTGTCGACCGTTTCCCCATGGCCCGTGAACCCCGAGGATTATAGCACACTGCGAAGGTGGGCCGCAAGCCTTTGAGAATCAAATCACAATACATTTATGCATTGGAGATAGTGGGCTTCACGCGACGAGGGGCGCTATTCAGCAAGGCAGTGAGAGCAGTAGGGTGGGTGCAGCGCAGCGAAACCCACCGCACGCACGTGCATCGGTGGTGGTGGGTTCCATTTCATTTCACCCACCCTACCTGTCTTTGAGAATCAAATCACAATACATTTATGCATTGGAGATGGTGGGTTCCACGCGACGAGGGGCGCTATTCAGCAAGGCAGTTGATTATCCTGGGGATGCAGTGGCGGGCGATATCGCGTCGGCTGCCGCCGCAGAGTATGGCGACGATTCTTCCTCTGCAAACGTCGGCGGCTACTCGCCTTGCGATTCTCGCTATCTCGACGTGGCAATCTGGGGAGAGCCCCTTGCTGCCGTAGTCGCCGCTGGTAGCGTCATAGCCGAACTCCCAGAATATGATCTCCGGCTCGAACGCAGCGATTCGGGGTGCGAACTCGGCTTCCAGCGTGGCGAGATACTCGCTGTCGGAAACGGAGTATGGAATGGCAATGTCCACGTTGGATCCGTCTTCCCTCGTTTCGCTGCAAAAACACACGTGGAGCACATCAGCGTCATCCTCGAATATGTCTCTTGTGCCGTCGCCGTGGTGAGAATCGGTGTCCAGGATGGCGAATCTCCTGACTCCGAATCTCTGCCTCAGGTTCTCAATGGCGAGTGCTGCGCCGTTGAAGTGGCAGCCTCCACCGAAGTAGTCCTTGCCTGCGTGGTGGTCTCCGGTCCCGGTGAACACGAATGCGTTTTCTATCTCGCCGAGCCAGATCTGCTCGGCTGCCATCACGGTACCACCGGTCGAGTACAGGGCTGTCTCGTAGTACGGGGTCCGCTGAACATCCTCTATCATCCGAGGCGTGTGGACCCTCAAGAGGAGGTCTCCGGGAGTCGGGCCAAGCTCGTAGAAAGCTTCGTAGAAGCGTATGCTTGGCCGGTCAAGTATGCCTGCAAACTCTTCGGGGAAATCGTTCAGCCTTTCGCCGATGAGATAGAGGAAGAATATTCCTGTGGTTGCCAAACAGACTCCTTTCAGGGCCGCCGCTTTGCTCGCTTGAGTATGGCGTTCTTGTAGATCCGGACGAGGCTGCGTCCGTGCTGCAGCATTCTTTCGCGCTTCCTGCGCGCTCTCACATCGCGGCGCTCTTGTCTGGTCTCGTCGCCTGGCAAATTGCCACCTCCCGCCCCGACATGCTATAGCATGGCTCTTCTCAAGTCTATGATCTGGTCTCTGATGAGGGCTGCCTTCTCGAACTCAAGATTCTTGGCCGCGGTCTTCATCTGGGACTCCAGACTTTTGATCAGGCGGACGATCTCGTCCTTGGGGATGTCGGTGGCGACCGTGTACTGTGCTCTGGTCTCGGCCACAGCCTTCACCTGGTCGGTTATGCCTTTGATCGCCTTCTTGATCCCCTGGGGCGTAATGCCTCGTTGCTCATTGTAGGCGATTTGAATGCTGCGACGCCGGTTGGTCTCGTCTATGGCGCGGCGCATAGAGCCGGTCATCTCGTCGGCGTACATGATGACGTGACCCTCCACGTGGCGGGCGGCGCGGCCCATGGTCTGGATGAGAGAACCCTCTGATCTCAAGAAGCCTTCCTTGTCAGCGTCGAGGATGGCGACCAGGCTGACCTCAGGCAGGTCCAGGCCCTCGCGCAGAAGGTTGATGCCGACCACGACGTCGTACAGACCGAGGCGGAGGTCACGCAGAATCTCCACGCGCTCCAGCGTATGGATCTCGGAATGAAGGTAGTGTGTCTTTATGCCCGCCTCCAGGAGGTAGTCAGCCAGTTGCTCGGCCATCCTTTTGGTCAGGGTGGTTACGAGGCAACGTTCGCCGCGGTCGATGCGGGTCTTGATCTGGTCGAGGAGATCGTCCACCTGCCCGTTCGTCGGCTTGACCTCCACGATGGGGTCGAGGAGACCCGTGGGGCGCACTACTTGCTCTGCCACCTGCTCGCTGTGCTCGTATTCGTACGGCCCTGGGGTGGCTGAAACGTATATCACCTGGTCGATGCGGCTGTCGAACTCGTCGAATGTCAGTGGGCGGTTGTCCAGGGCTGAGGGAAGGCGGAAGCCGTGCTCGATGAGGACGTCCTTGCGGGCGCGATCCCCATGGTACATCCCTCTCACCTGGGGGAGGCTCATGTGTGATTCATCGACGAAGAGCAGGAAGTCGTCCGGGAGGTAGTGCAGAAGCGTCCACGGCGCGCTTCCGGCCGCGCGGCGGGCGAGGTGCCGCGAGTAGTTCTCGATGGAGTTGCAGTACCCTGTCTCGCGCATCATCTCGAGGTCGTAGTGGGTTCGCGACTCCAGCCGCTCCGCCTCCAGCAGCTTGCCGTGGGCGTTCAGCTCGGCCAGTCTCTCCTTGAGTTCTTCCTCAATATCCACTATGCCAGCCATGAGCTTTTCGTGGGAGGTCACGAAGTGTCTGGCTGGGTATATCTCCACTTGGTCACGGTCGGCGAGCAACTCGCCGGTGAGCTGGTCGATCTCCACGATGCGCTCGACTTCGTCACCCCAGAACTGGATGCGCACCGCTATGTCCTCGTAGGCGGGCTGGATCTCGAGAGTGTCGCCGCGGATGCGGAAGCGGCCTCGGGTGAAATCGATGTCGTTGCGTTCGTATTGCAGCTCGACGAGCTGGCGGGCAAGACGATCCCTGCTTCGTTTCTCACCCTTGTTGACGGCTACCACGAAGCTGTAGTACTCCTCGGGAGCTCCCAGACCGTAGATACAGGACACGGATGCCACGATGACGACGTCGCGCCGCAGAAAGAGAGAGCGCGTGGCCGCGTGGCGCAGCTTGTCGATCTCGTCGTTGATGTCGGTTTCTTTCTCGATATAGGTGTCCGATCGCGGCACGTAGGCCTCGGGCTGGTAGTAGTCGTAATAGGACACGAAAGACTCGACCGAATTGTCCGGGAAGAAGCCCTTCATCTCGGTATAGAGCTGGGCCGCGAGGGTCTTGTTGGGGGCCAGAAC
>JAZFSU010000294.1:0-2170 GCA_036446335.1 Dehalococcoidia bacterium
GGCGTGACCTCGATCACCGCGAGGTCCGTGACGATCAGATCGACGGACTCTTTCGCGGTGAGGGGATAGGTGCACCTGTTCACTATCCTATAGGCGCCGCCCTTGGCGTTGTGCTCCATGGTGATTATCACCTTCCGTGCCCCTACGGCCAGGTCCATCGCTCCGCCTATAGTGCCGCCGAGGGCGTCGCCCCCCGTGTTCCAGTTCGCCAGGTCCCCTTTCTCCGAGACCTGAAACCCGCCCATGATGCTTGTCAGCCGCCCGCTCCTTATCATGATGAACGATGTGACGACATCGAAGATGGCCATGCCCAGTCCTGGCGTACAGAACCTTCCGCTGGCATCGATATAGTGCCAGTCAGCTTTGTCAATCTCGTCTGCCATCACCAGCCGTCCGTATCCCAAAAGCCCGGCCTCGGTCTGAAACCTTACTCCCTCGGGGACGTAGAGCGCGCACAGAGTTGGAATACCGAAGCCCAGGTTGACGCAGTCGCCGTCCTTCAGCTCCTTCGCAGCCCTCATCGCCATCGTATCTCTGTCAAGCCTCTGCTTCATTATCTCATCCTCCGCAGGATCGATTGCCTACTGAGTCTTGCCGAACAGGAGGTCCTTCACGCTGTCCACCTGAGCAAGCTGGTCTATCACAGCCCTCCCCTTCGCAGGGGTTCCCAGGCCATCCGGAGGGATCTCCACAATGCGGTCCACGAAGATTCCAGGTGTGACCACATGTTCGGGGTCGATCCCCCCCACCTCTACTATCTGTTCCACCTCGGCGATGGTTACTTTGGCCGCCATCGCCATCATCGGCTGGTCGGACCTGTAGTTCCCCCGGTATACCAGGTTGCCCAGCCTGTCTGCCTTGTGGCCGGCGATGAAGGCGTAGTCGGGCTTAATCGGCTCCTGGAAGAGGTATTCCTTGCCGTCGATGATCCGCTTCTCCTTGTTCTCTCCGACAACGGTCCCCACTCCTACGGGGTCGTAGATGCCGCCGAGCCCGGCGGCTCCGGCATATAGCCTCGCCGCGAGTGTGCCGTGGCCCATGATCTCCACCTCCATCCCTTTCTCCACGTATTCTTTCACGAAATCTCCGGCGCCCAGTCGCATGATCCCTACGATCGGGGAGATCAGTTTCTTCATCTGGGGCAGCAGGACCGCAGGCAGGGCGGCGTATTCCTCGCCAAAGACCATGGGGATGAAGCAGTGGGTGATGATTGTGAGGTCTTTCGTGCCCTTTCTCTTCAAGGCGGCAATCAGATTGTGGGGAGTAGCGGGGTAGCCCCAGCACTCCACAGCGATGACGGCGCCGTCAGGGATGTCCGCTATCGCGTCGTCGAAACTCGTGAATACCTTGTTCAGCATCTGTCGCTCCTCCTGTAGGGAGTTGAGAGGATCCGCCGGCGTTGCTTTACCCCTTTCCTGCGATCAGATGAGGGGGGGTGGGTGGCATGGCCGGCGGGACGGCATGGCCCGAACTTGGCTCGAGGGCTTGTGAACGCGGCCCCTCGAAGCTTGAGTATCATTCTAGCACAACTGTCAATTTCCGCTCCTCCCCCTTGAAGGGAGAGGTTGGGTGAGGGCAGGGCCTTCAGTAGAGCGCCACGTGTTCGCCCAGGACTAATATCCTATTTACAGCCGCAGCGCTCCAGCCTAGACTTTGGAATCATTGATCCAGGTCAATGTACGAGGCACGGGTCAGAAGTCCACCGTTGGATTGACGCCCGATGGCTTTTGAGCGGCTGAACGAGGTCGGACTGTGGCAAGGAGATGGATGTGAGACAGCGGATGGCGCTGATTGTCCTGGCGTTGATGCTGGTGGCCACTGCTGGGGTACTGGCCTATGACAGCGTGCACCCGGTGATTACCTTCCCCGACTCGAACCTCGAGCTGGCTGTTCGCCGGGCTATCTATGAGCAACTCGGCAAGCAAACAAACGATATCCGCCAATCTGACCTCGAGCAGCTTACCAGCCTATTCGACATGGGGAGCAGTCGTGGGGAAATCCACAACTTGTATGGGTTGGAGAATTGCATCAACCTCCAACAACTGTTCCTTTATCAAAACAGTATTGACGATATTTCCCCCCTTTCCGGTCTCACCGAACTCACCACGCTCATTCTTGCCGGGAATGAGGTAACCGATATCTCTCCGCTAGCGGACCTGTCCGGCCTCAC
>JAZFSU010000295.1:0-21556 GCA_036446335.1 Dehalococcoidia bacterium
CTGGCAACATCAGCCGTCATGATGTCCCTGCGAAGACCCAGCGCCAGCGCCATTGTGGCCGAGCACAGCTTCTCCCTGTAGGGAGAGGTCGTGCTGCCAAAGAAAAGCCCGTCCACCCTCTGCGCGTCGATGTCCGTCAGACAATCCATAGCTGCCGCGACGGCCATGGTGACGCAATCTTCGTCATGGTAGGCCACTGCCCTCTCCCCAGGCATGGCAAATCCTCCCCACGCCTGCAGGAAGAGCTGCCGGTCAATTCGGTGCCAGGGAATGTAGGCCCCGTACGAGGTTATCCCAATCATAGACGTCTCCTATTCGAGCTCAAGAGCCATCGATAGCGTATCATTCGTGTTTCGCACTGTCAAAGCAGGGTCTCACTTCCGCGCGCTCCGCCGCGTTCAACCCCCGTTCGAGGACAAGACTTGCCGACGGCCTTGAGTATAGTGCCCTTGCCTGTTTCGCGCCACAGCCGTTTCCTGACGATTGATAAGGGACAGCACCATGCGAGGTGGGGCTGCCATGGTATGGACAACAGTGCCAACACCTGACATAATGGCCCCGGAGCGCCTTCAGCACTTCAACACGCGCTTCTCCAAGCCTCTCTGCAGGATGGTGTGCATGCAGACAATAAGGATTCTCATCGTAGACGACGAAGCTCTCTTCAGGGAACTATTGTGTCGCACATTGTCCTCTGAAGCAGGTCTGGAGGTAGTAGGTGAGGCGGAGGACGCGGCCGCCGCTTTGCGGCTTGCCGACGATCTCAGGCCCGACGTCGTGCTCATGGATATCGAGCTCCCGGGAGACATGGACGGAATGGAAGCAGCGATCCACATAAAGAGGGCAAGTCCGGCAACCGGTATAGTGATACTATCCGCCCACAGCGACTGGCGCTACGTGACGAGCATGCCCCTTGATGAAATCCAGGGCTGGGCATACCTCCTCAAGCAGACAGTGCCCGATCTGGCAACCGTGGTGCGAGCTATACAGGGCAGCAAGGACGGCATGGTTGTGCTGGATCCCGCCGTAGTGGCAAGCATGCGCCCCAGACAGGGTTCAGCGGTGGCCGGGCTGACCCGCAGGAATCAGGAAGTCCTGGCATTGCTGGCGCAGGGCTTCAGCAATGCAGCCATAGCCCAGCGGCTCGGGCTATCAGGCAAATCCGTCGAAACCTACATAAACGCCATCTACCAGGAACTGCATCTCTCTAAAGAGCCGGAGACCCACGCCAGGGTCAAGGCCACCCTCATATACCTGGAGAACTCCCAGGGCCGCTAGTGATAGCCGCCGCAAATTATCAGGCTTACACTATGGCATCATGCCTCAAAGTCGCTACTCTGGTCATAGTCCAATTCATGGTACTTTTGGCGTTCGCCTCCCCCAAGAAAGAGACAGAGAATGTACCGGGTGATTGTCGCCGATGACGAGCCAGAGTTTCGCGACTGGCTGCGGTCACTGATGGATAGCAGCGAAGATTTTGAACTCGTCGGAGAGGCCGATAGCGGAGCAGAGGCTATTCGGCTCATCCCATCGGTCGCACCGGACGTCATCATCACCGATATCTACATGCCGGAGCCGGACGGCCTGGAGGTGGCCCGCTACGTTCAGCATCATCATCCCGGCATCAAAGCGATACTCGTGAGTGCCTACCAAGACCGCGTCTATCACCGTCTGGCCAAGGAAGAGGGGGCATCTGCCTTCATTCCAAAGGCAAACCTCTCTCTGGACGTTCTGCGCCAGGCCCTGCAATCGGAAGAGTAGCTGAGACCGCCGTCCCCCTGTCTGGAGCGCTGTCAATGACACACTTGCCACCGACTACTTCTGCATAGTCCTGCATCATCAGTATCCCCAGTCCGCCTGCGGCTTCCTCCGTGTCGAATCCCTCACCATCGTTCCGTACGGTCAGTCGCAACCGTTCGTCCGAGCAAAGCTCAATGCGCACGGTGGCCCTGGTAGCCTTCGCGTGTTTGACGGCGTTGGTCAGTGCTTCCTCTGCGATGCGATACGCCGCGAGCCTTGACTGCTCGGCTATGAAACGTGGATTGACCCTCTCCTGACGCACCAACTCTTCGTTCAGATCCATTTCAATGGCCATTGCCGGCTCAAACTGGTCTCCCAAAGACTGAAGAGCCGGCACGAGACCCCGACGCAGGATCGATGGATAGAGCCGGTGGCTGATGGAACGCACATGTCCATCGAGCAGATCTCCCAACTTCTGCCTCAAATCCGCCAGCTCAGCGGCCACGTCTCCGGCGGACGCCAAACGCTCCAACTCGGCAAGCCGGTGGGACAAGATGATAAGCCTGTTCTGCACCGTCCCGTGTATTTCCTGAGCGATGTTCCTGCGCACCGACTCCTGCACGGTCACAACCCTCTGCCTCGACAGTTGAAGCTCCTCCGCCCTCGCCAGAGCCGCCGCATGCTCCACTCGCTCCAGCTCAGCGATCTTGCGCTCGGTCACATCACGGAAATTGGCGACGATGCCACCCACCACAGGGTCATCCAGGAAGTTTCTTACCATGACCTCCAGAGTACGCCAACTGCCGTCCCGGTGCTGAGCACGCAGCTCACCCTGATAGATGGAGCCGGGGGTTCCCGCCAGCTCCGCAAGCGCCTCGGTGACCCGTGGCAGGTCCTCCGGGTGAAGAAAGCTCAACGAGTTCTTCCCTACGTGCTCACCGGGTTCGTATCCCAACACCCTCTCAATAGACGAGCTGTGGTACTGTATGTTCCCCTCGCTGTCCAGAATCGAGACGTCGTCCAGAGAGTTCTCGATGAGTATCCTGAACTGCTCCTCCCTCTGCCTAAGTGCTTCCTCAGCCTCTTTACGCTCCGTGACATCCCGGTAGTTGACCACAATACCTTTGACAACGGGATCACCGAGCAAGTTGTGGGTGGTGCCTTCGATGACGCGCCACGACCCATCCTTGTGCAGCAACCGGACCGTCGCAGGTACGGCCTGGGCCGGATGCCTGGACAGGGCCTCGAAGCCCTTTCGGGCAATCTCCGCATCGTCAGGGTGAAGGAACTCAAGCGCGCCTCTTCCAACCATCTCCTCAGGCGCGTAGCCCAGGATGTGCTCCGCCGACGGGCTCTCATACCGTATCGTCAGGTCCTCGTTGAGGATTGCGATCCCGTCAAGCGAGTTCTCGATCAGCGCGCGGAAATACTCCTCTCTCTCCCTGACAACCTCGTCGGCCTTCTTCCGCTCCGTAATGTCACGAGCGTTGACAACAATCCCACGTACCGTGGCGTCGTGAAGAAGGTTGTTGGCAACACCCTCGAGTACACGCCACGATCCGTCCTTGTGCTTGAATCTCACTTCCACGGATGTCGCCTGCCCCACATGGCTGGCAACCGACTCCGCCGTTTCCAGGACATCACGAGCATCATCAGGGTGAAGGAAGTCACGCGCCACCCTGCCAATCAACTCATCGGCCTCCCAGCCCACACTCAGCCTCACTGAAGGGCTAGCGTACCGGATGGTCAGATCCCCGTTGATGATTATGCTCATGTCCAGGGAGTTCTCCACCAGCACCCGGAAGTTCTCCTCCCTCAGCCTCAACTCCTCCTCTGCCTTCCTGCGCTCCGTAACGTCCCTTATCACTGCAACCAGGCCAGCCGGCCTGCCCTCCCTGTCCCTTATCGCCGATGCCGCGAAATTGACCGAGACCTCCACGCCGGCCTTCGTGATAGCGCCGATATCGACATGCTCGGCGCTGCCTCTCTCCAAGACCTCCTTTTGCGCCTGCACAGCTTTCTCCCGATCACGAGCGCCGCCATATGTCGGCAGGTCAAGAGCCGATGTCCCGATCAGTTCCTCGGCATGATAGCCGAACATCCTTTCGAATGCCTTGTTCACGTACGCGACCCGGCCTTCCTCGTCCACCAACACGACACCATCCGGCATTTCATCGATGGCCGCCTCGAAGATAGTGTCACCCATCAGCAACGTCTTCCCATCCCTCGAACTCCTGTCAGCTGACACTCCAGGCCCAGCATCTCGCTCATGCCTCGCATCTGGCCCGTCAGCCACCTGTCTCTTCCTTTTCGCTCCAGGTCTCTTCCCCGATTCCCTGCCCATGACGCCGATCGCCCCCTTGCCGATACAGATCCGGGAACGCAACACCCGACCCAACGACTTTCCCGATTGCGCAAATCATAGCAAAAACCAAAGGTCAGCGCAAAGAAAGCACACGTTCGCAACCGTGCCAGCGCCGATGAGACCCCATCCACCGACTATGCGCGGACATTAGCAATCTGGACCGCAAATTGACTTCCCCCGCTCCCGCACCTAGACTAGAGTGCGACGGAATCCTGCGCGGCCGCTCCCGAAGCGTTCGGCCTGCGGAGGCTATTGTTGACATCACCCTCAAGATCAGATCTGCGGCCGTTCTTCGACCCGACTGCGGTTGCCGTCATGGGCTCTCTGCGCGAAATGCCAGGTACCGCTTTCTGGACAATCCGGAACATGCGCCACTTCGGTTTCGCCGGCCCCGTATATCCCATCAACCCCAACCCGGGTAACTACGGCGAAGTTCTTGGGACGAAAGTCTATTCCAAGATCAGCGACGTGGGGGAGCCCATCGACCTCGCCGTAGTGATCACGCCGCCCGCTACGATTCCGGACCTCGTCGAGGACTGCGCTGCGAATGGCGTCAAAGCAGTCATTGTCATGTCCGAGGGCTTCGCCGAGTCCGGAGACGAAGGAGCCAGACTGCAGCAGCAGCTCGTGGAAACGTCCGGGCGCACCGGAATACGCATCATGGGGCCCAACACGTTTGGCTTGGTCAACTCGTCCAACGGCCTGGTGACCGTCCCACCCCACACCGACAACGAGACGATCCGCAAGGGCGGAATAGCTCTCTGCAGCCAGACCGGGTCCATTGGCCCCCACCAGGCTCCGCTTGACGATTGGGCGTATCCCGTCAGCAAGATATGCGACATCGGGAATAAGTGCGACGTCGATGAGGCCGATATTCTCGACTACCTGGCAAGCGACCCAGACACCCGTGTTGTCGCCATGCACCTCGAAGACATCAAGGACGGGCCTCGCTTCATGTCTGCGGCGCGGAAGCTCGTGCTGCGTAAGCCGCTGCTTATCCTCAAGGCGGGACGCACCGAGGCGGGAGCCAGGGCCTCCGCGTCCCATACAGGATCATTGCTCGGCAGGGACCACATTTACGATGCGGCCCTCAGACAGGTCGGCGCCATCCGAGTGAACACCTGGCAGGAGCTATGGGAGATCCCAAAGATGTTCGAGTATCAGCCACTCCCAGTCGGTGCTCGATTCGCCGTCATCACTATCACAGGCGGCCAGGGGGTCATCGCCGTTGACGCGGCCGCAGCCTCCGGTCTCTCCGTCGCCGAGTTCTCTCGAGACACCGTCCGCCGTCTCTCCGACGTGTCCCCTCGGCTCGGGGGCAATCCGGTCGACATAGGACCTGTGATGTCGGACTCCAGGAGTCAGAGTTCATCCAATCCCTTCTCAGCACTCGACGAGTCGCTGCCGATCGTGTTGGCGGACCCCAACGTAGACTGCGCCACAGTCGCCTTCAGTTGCGGCCAGATGATGGCTCCGCTCTTCCCCACGATTGTGGGCATGTTCACCAAGGCAAAGCAGCAGGTGTCAAAACCTATCAACGTCTGGCTGTATGGCACAAGCCTGCCAGCCATGCAAGAGATGGCTCGCCAGCTCCAGGCCGAGGGCATCCCGGCTTTCTCCGACCTCGACATCGCCATCAAAGCTCTCGGCGCTACGGCCCACTACTCAGCGATTAGAGCCGCCCTCGCGGACTAGGACCCTTCTCACCGCTGCCACGCCGCACTCAGCCAGCCCGCGCTGACTAACCGCCCTCCATAGATTCGTCTGTTGACAGCGTTGCGCCTCCAACATCCATCCCAAGCAACATAATGCGCAGTATCGTACAAGCGGCTGGCATTCCTTGCCACGGTCCCCCTACATGGCAGGTCACGATCACCGCGCTCGCACCTTCGCCAGCCAGAACAACCGTTCTCCTTGACACTCGTGGCCCTATATGCTATAACACCTTCCACAGCGACTGTTGGGTCTCAGCCGTGCTGAGTGCACGATGGCTTCATGGTTGCCATGGAGCACCAGCGACGGACGCGCACAGAAGTAGGAGTTCTACTCAGGTGGTCATTCCCTACAGAAGCTGTGCTCGGCTTGCCACACGGGTCACTGATGGGGGCAGCAATGCAAAGGTCCTCGAACCACGAAGAGCTGAGACAAGACGCGGCGCCTGACGCTCCTGCGAGGTTTGCCGACACTGGATCTGCCCGGATCGGTGTCGGCAAGAGTTGGATACCGGACGCCGAAGGCGAAGCCAGGCGCCGTCTGTTCCGCCCGGACGAGGGCATGCGTGTTGTTGAGAGCATTCCGAGTTACGACGACTGGAGGTAAGTGCGGATTACAGATCTGACGTGGCTACCACCATATTCGCCGCCAACACTTGGTGTAGCTTCCGGCTTCGACCATCAACAGCCGAGACGCTTCAGCCCAATCATCCCGTTCAACTTGAGTTCCAAGCGAACGAGTCAAGCCACATGTTCAGCTTCTGAACTCCCATGGCCGCGAGCAGCCCCTCCCTGACCACAGTTGCGCCACACGCCCACGTCCACTTCGGCAGCGCTTCCCCCATGTGAGCCTGCCGGGACCGATCCCACAACAGGAGGCTTCTAATGCTTGATGAGTATGTTTCGAGGCGATACCGACCGGACACCAAGCCAAGCGTAGACGGGAACCTCATAAAGGACAATGCCGCGATCGTCGGCATCGGGCAGACGAAGTTCTCCAGAAACTCCGAGCGTGACGAGCTCGACATGGCCTGCGAGGCTATCAAGGCAGCCGTCGATGACGCGGGCCTCAAAATGGAAGACATCGATGGCCTCGAGACCTTCACGCTGGACAGGCTGGCAATGCCCATGCTCATCAGCTGTCTCGGCATTCCCAACCTCCGTTTCACCAGCGAGATCAGTTACGGCGGCGGCGCAAGTTGCGCTACGGCCTTGCACGCAGCAGCGGCAGTCGTCACTGGCGTGGCAGACTACGTGGTGTGCTATCGATCCCTGAATGAGGCCTCCGGCCAGCGCTACGGCCGGGGAGACGGATATGCCAGGTTCCTGACCGCGGCTCCTTCTCCCCACTACGGATACCACTGGGCTTTTGGCTTCATGACCCCGCTGGCATGGGCCGGCATGTACGCGAAGAGGTGGATGCACGAGTACGGCGTCACAGATGAGCAGATAGGATGGTACCCCGTGGTCCTGCGCGAGAACGCTCAGAGGAACCCCGAGGCCATATTCTATGGCCGGCCCATGACCCACGAGGACTATATGAGCGCTAAGATGATAGTGGAGCCGCTTCGCCTCTTCGATTGCTGTGTCGACACAGATGGGGCTTGCGCATTCATCGTTACTACGGCTGAAAGGGCAAAGGACCTCAAGCAGCGCCCGGCCTACATCCTGGCCGCTAGCCAGAGCGTCGTCACTGAGGCCGAGATACAGAGTTCATACAACCGCCCGGTCATCTCCGGGCTGCCCGAGACCTGGTATATGGGGCAGGAGCTTTTCAGGATAGCAGGTGTTTCCCCCAAAGACATCGATGTCGCCCAGCTCTATGATCCCTTCTCCATGGGAGGTATCCTTCAGTTGGAGGAGCTCGGCTTCTGCCAGCGTGGTGAGGGGGCAGCCTTCTGCGAGGGCGGGGACCGCATCAGAGTGGGCGGCGAACTGCCACTCAACACCTCCGGCGGCCTGCTCTCAGAAGCATATATACACGGATTCAACCTCATCAATGAGGGAGTGCGGCAGATCAGGGGCACATCCACAAGTCAGGTCAAAGACGTCGAGCTGGCGCTGGTTACGGCCGGCCCCGGTGTACCAACCAGCGGACTGATCCTAAGGAGGTAGGCTATGGCCGTCGAGTATGTCCCCGGATACCCGATCATGAAACCATTCGTGGACCTGGACAATCAGGAGTTCTGGGATGGCGTCAACAGGCACGAACTCCTCCTCCAGCGGTGCCGCGACTGCGCAGAGTACTATCACATACCGCGGCCGATGTGCCCCCACTGCAGATCGACAGATACCCTGGAATGGGTGCAGTCCAGCGGCAAGGGTCACATATACTCCTACGTCAACTTCACCACCGACCGAATGGCATACCCCGCCTTGAAGGTGCCCTACACAGTCGTGCTCGTGGAGTTGGACGAAGGGCCACGCCTCACAAGCAATCTGGTCGACATCACTCCGGAGGAAGTATCTATCGGGATACCCGTTGAAGTGGTTTTCGAGGAGATACCCGATGGCATCACCATTTACAAGTTCAAGAGACGGGAAGCGTAGAAGGAGGCCGTTGTGACGCAGACTATCAGGGACAAAGCCGCGATTGTCGGTATAGGCGTTACCGAATTGTCGCGGGACTCCGGTCGCACCGAGTGGAAGATGGCATGCCAATGCGTCAAGGCGGCGGTCGACGATGCCGGACTGAAGATGGAAGACATCGACGGCATGGTCAAGGACATAAGTGATCCCGTCGACGCCCTCTACCTTCAGAAATGCCTGGGAATTGACAATCTGCTCTTTGCGAGTGATTCACACTGGGGAACCAGCCCACTGCTTAGTGCGGTCACCGCGATCGCCGCCGGAGTCGCGAACAACATTGTCTACTACCGATCCGTTAACGGCTCCTCAAAGAGGAAGATGATCTCGGATTTTCGTGCTGCCGCGGAGACGAGAGACGACTCGCTCGACATGATCCGACATGACTTCTACTCTCCCTTCGGACTCATCACCGCTGACGGACGAGTTGCCATGCTCGTGCGAAGGTACATGCACGAGTACGGGGCAAAGAAAGACCAGTTCGGCTGGATCACCGTAGTTGCCAGCGAGCACGCGGCCAAGAATCCGCGAGCCGTCTTCTATGACAGTGCAATAACCATTGACGACTACCTGAAGTCCAAAGTGACGGTGGAGCCGCTGCACGCTCTGGACTACGCCCCTGAGGTGGACGGTGCCTTGGCGATCGTCATCACAGCTTCCGAGAGGGCGAAGAGCCTCAAGCAGCGCCCCGCGATCATCCTGTCCGTGGCCCAGGGCACAGCGACCGAGGGACAGGTATTCAGCAGCTACAGCCGGCCCGAGATCACGGGACTGCCTGAGACGAAGTTGATGGCGCAAGAGCTCTTCAGGGTGGCCAGTGTCACTCCCAAAGATATCAAGGTCGCCCAACTCGATGACTCTTATGCTCCACTTGTCGCAATGCAACTCGAGGAACTGGGCTTCTGCGGTCGAGGCGAAGGCGCGGCCTTCTGTGAGGGCGGGAACCGCATCAGGCTGGGCGGCCAACTGCCGATAAACACGTCAGGTGGCTTCCTCGGAGAAGGGTACATCTACGGGACTCACGTTGTGGAGGCCGTCCGCCAGATAAGGGGCGCGTCCGCAAACCAGGTGGACAAAGCCGACCTAGCGCTGGTTGCCAGCGGAGCCGGGGGACCGGCTGACGGACTCATACTGAGAACGTAGACGGCATATCCCCGAATGCCCCAACCCAACGTGCGAAACCAGTGCAAACGCCGGTCAGTGTTAAAGGAGGCAATATGGGAGCAACCAGGGAGCTGTCGGAGTGGATATTAGAGGCGTCGTACTCCGACTTCCCCGATGAGACCGTGGATTGCGCCAAAGGACTTGTTCTGAAGTCAATCGCTGGCATGGTCGTAGGATCGAGGGAGCCACTAGGCAAGAAGTTCATACGTTACCTGGCGGGGCTTGGTGGAACGCCTGAGGCTGGCGTAGTTGGCGCAGGATTCCGGACTAGCGTCGAGAACGCTGCCTTTGCGGCCGGCACATTCGCCCACGCGTCGGAGCTTGAGGACGACGAGTTCTTCCCGACAGGAGACGCGTGTGGCAACTACTGGACGCATCCGGCGATCTTCCCCCTCGCCGAGAAGCTCCTATCCAGCGGCAGGGAAGTCATTGAGGCTACTGTCGTTTCATTCGAAGTCGCTTCGAGACTGGTTCAAGGCGCACCACGCTTCGGGCTTCGCGTAGGGGTCAACACTCCTGCGTACGTCGGCACTTTGGCCACTGCGGCGTTCGCGTCAAGGATGCTCAATCTAACGGTTGATCAGACCGCGAATGCTCTGAGTATCGCGGCGGCCCAGACGGCGGGGAAGGCCTGCCAGCTCGGATACGATGCGCATTTCATCGAGTCAGGGCATAGCTGCCGGGCAGGGCTCTTGTCGGCCTTTCTCGCGGAGGCAGGCTGTAGAGGCGCCCCCGACATACTGGACGATCGAAACGGATTCTACAGCTCAGTCTGGTGCGAGGATGAGAACGCCGTTGACCTCAATATCATAACTGACGGCCTAGGCAAGCCACCCTACCATGTCCACGGCGCCGAGATCAAGAAGTGGAGCTCGTGCAACCTTACGCACACTGCCGTAGACGCACTGGAGATGCTGGTGAAGAATCACGGCATCACCAATGAAGACGTGGAACGGGTCGAGGCTGAAGTCAATCCATTATGTGTCCAGTATTGCGATCGGCGATACCCCGACACACTTGCCGCTGCCAGATTCAGCTACTCGTACCTTCTAGCGGAAGTCCTGCTCAGAGGAAGGATTCCTGACTACGAGACCTTCTTCACGAAAGAGAAGCTCACCGATCCCAAGTTCAGGGAGATCCAGGGCAAGATACAGGTCATTTCTCGTTCCGACTGGTCAGACGGCTACAAAGGTGCCCGCTTGACAGTAGTCAAGAAAGATGGGCAGCAGCTTGTCAATCACCTCGAGGCGTTCCTGGGTCACCCCGATAACCCGCTCACCCATGAGCAAGTAATGGACGTCGGCAGGCAGTTCGTGGGTGCAATAATGCCCGAGAACGATACGAAGCGAGTGGTGGAGCAGGTCGAGAATATGGAGAAGCTGGTCGATATCCGTGAGCTTATGAATATCTTGACCTTCTTCACGAATCCGAGGGGGCTTTGACGTTGCTGGGCACAAGAAAGGTCTTCTACGGCTGGGTGATAGTGGCTGCGGCAGCTCTCATCTATGCGATCGCAGGCGGAGTGACCGTCTCGTTTGGCGTTTTCCTCAAGCCGGTGGCCGAGGAGTTCGACTGGAGCAGGACAGCCACAGTCGCGGCCTTTGGGATCTTCGTGATCAGTACCGGCTCCTTTGCCATCGTGAGTGGGCATCTGAGCGACCGCTATGGCACCAGGATAGTGGCCTTTGCCGGCGGCATACTACTTGGGCTTGGCCTGTTCCTAACGTCCCGCGTCGACGCCCTGTGGCAGTTCTATCTCTTCTACAGTGTTCTCGGGGGGATAGGCTTCTCCTGCCTCCTGATTCCGATCACTGCCACAATCTCAAGATGGTTCATCGCCAAAAGAGGCCTCGCTCTGGGCATCTTCTACGCAGGTGGAGGCGTCGGAGGACTCATTTTATCCCCATTGATACAATCCTGGATATCACACTACGGCTGGGGGACCGCGTTTGTCATCGTGGGCATCATTGCCTGGTGCGTTATTCTTCCACTCTCGCTGTTGCTCAGCAAGGAGCCAGCGGCCAGGGGTCTGAGGCCGTTGGGCGAGACAGATGCGACCACGGAAGTGACTCCACACGGCCATGGAGCGATCGCGGCCACCTCCCCCCAGGCAGCCCCTCGTGACTACACTGCGTCGGAGGCCATCAGGACCGGGGCCTTCTGGAAGTTCGGCATTACTCTCACGCTTCTCTGGACAGGGCTGATGATGGCCCAAGTGAACATGGTGGCACACGCTACGGACCACGGGATTGCCGAATCGACAGCAGCCCTCGCGCTCGGGATGGCCGCTGGATTCAATGCTGCCGGCAGGGTGATAGTAGGCGCCGTATCCGACCGGGTGGGGACAAAGCTCGCGCTGGGTGTCAGCATAGTAGTTGTGTCGCTGATGCTGTTCTGGCTCATTGCGGTCAGGCAGCCGTGGATGTTGTTCTTGTTCGCAATACCTTTCGGCTTCGCCTACGGCGGCAGCATGCCCCAAACACCACGCGTGATCTCCGAGCTATTCGGTACCAAGTCGATGGGTGGTATCATGGGCGTCAGCGGAGTGTTCATGTCGCTGGGGCCAGCACTGGGCCCAGTCATTGGCACCCTCATCTACGACCATACTGGCAGCTATGCCCTCGCTTTCCTTGTCGGCGGTGCCAGCGCTCTCATCGCTTTCGGCCTAGTCCTCATGCTCAAATTGCCGGCCAGGGTTGGCCATGCCTCATTGCCCACGAGGATTGATGCTGTCGCCGTCCAACCAGACTGACGATATTCACACAACGGAACGGAGGTAATCATGACTGTTCAATACGATCCGGAGCATGCCATTCCCCATCCAGCTCAGTGGGGGGTACTCTACAGGAGCAGCACAGGCTTCTGGGAAGGAGTGAAGAACCATCAACTGCTCCTCCAAAGGTGCAAGCAATGCGCCACGTGGCTCCACCCGCCAAGACCGATGTGCCCCAAGTGTCAGTCCATGGAACAGGAGTGGGCCCCCTCAAGCGGCAGGGGCACTGTTCATAGCTGGGTCACCTACAACGAGTCGCCGCATCCCGCTTTCAAGGCTCCCTACTCCGTCGTGCTGGTCGAATTGGAGGAGGGCGTGAGGCTCATCAGCAACCTGGTTGACGCCGCTCCCGGGGAGATATCTATCGGCATGCCGGTTGAGGTAGTCTTTGACGATGTAGCGGAAGACCTCACTCTTCCGAAGTTCAAGAGGGCAAAGTGACCAAGAGGACCGCCATTCAGAAAGGAAACTCGGGAGCCAAGCCTGGCCCCATCGAACCGGCTGTTGCCATACTCGTTCCACGCATAACCGCCAAGGCACCTCCCGACCGGCGCCGCTACTGCCTCAACCGTTAGGAGATGCCATCTTCCAAAGCCTTCGAGGAACGAAGGATGTTGCCGGGAGTCACCGAGGCGGCCCTATTGTGCAATAACAGGACCGAATGCTGGACGATTAGATGATGTACGATGTCGCCGTGGTGAAGTATGAGAAGCCACTGGAATCTCTGCGAAGAGCAGTGGACCTGGCCGGAGGCCTTGGAGACGTTTCCGGCGGATCAAAGGTGTTCATCAAACCTAACTTCTGTATCTGGCATGAAGGCGTGGCCTTCCCAAAATACGGCGTGCTCACTACGGCACGGCTGATCGAGGACATGGTCATCCTTCTCAAGGAACGTGGCGCAAGCGACATCACCATCGGTGAAGGCGTCGCCGAATATGTCACCAAGTCCGATTCCGAGTCGACCTTTCACCTCATCGCCAAGGGCATGGGCCTTGATATTCTGAGAGATCGCTACGGCGTAGCGCTGATTGACGTCCACAGATCGCCTTTCAGTAAAGTCAGTGCAGACGGAGTAACCTTGTCTGTGAACAAGGACTTTCTCGACGCCGACTACACCGTCAACATGCCGGTGCTCAAGACACATGCCTACACCATGGTCTCTCTGGGAATCAAGAATCTGAAAGGCCTCCTCAATACTGCCTCGAGAAAGAAGTGTCACGATGCCGATGAGAGCAAAGGCTTGGACTATCACCTTTCCAGGATGCCAGCATTGCTCACGCCATCGCTAAACATCATAGACGGTGTCTACACGTGCGAACGAGGGCCGATATACTCCGGTGACGCACATCGGACTGATGTGATTACCGCTTCGTGAGACCTCGTTTCAGCTGATAAGGTCGGGGCAACCCTCCTCGGTATTCCCCCGCAGACTGTTCCCCATCTAGCCATGGCCGCCACCGCCGAAGCCCGGCAGGCCGATCTGAGTGACGTGACAGTCAAGGGTGGCGTCGACCTGCAGGCAATCTCCAAAGAGCACGGCTGGGCTCAGCAGATGAGTGAATCGGGCGACATGCCGCTGGCTCTCGCCATGACTGGGATAACGGGCTTCAGGTTCCCGGAGGCAGACAGTAGCCTCTGCACCTACTGTGCAGACGCGATAGTCTGCGTACCCATGGCTACGATGATGGCTACAAACCCTGACAAGCGTTTTGATGACGTGGAGGTGCTGCACGGCAAACGTCTCGAACCCACGCCAGGATACAAACACACCCTGCTTGTTGGCGCATGTCAAGTGAAAAAGAACCGCAATAACCCTTTGATAAACCATTGCGTCATGATAGACGGGTGTCCACCCGAGATGGAAAGGCTACCTGCGGCATGCAAAGAAGTCGGGATTGACCTACCTGAAGATATCCTGGAGACCTACGCCAGAAGCCCAGAGATCTTCCACATGAGCAGATACGTGGGCAGGCCGGAATTCGACGACGGCTTCTTCAACATTCAATAGAGCTGCGCTTCCGGGCAGTGTGGAGAGACTTGTCGACAATACGGAGACGCAAACGGGCCTATCTTCCCATGTGGGAGAGAGGCCCGTTCTATTCTTGAGCCGCTTGCTCTCAGGAAATCAAGCCTATCTTCTGAGCGACCACTTCTCTTTGGAAGTCGGTGCTTCCGAACGCCGTATCGGCCGCCTTGGCTCTCCGGTAGTAGAGCCCCGCGTCATGCTCCCTGCTGGTGCCGATACCCCCATGCAGCGACACGGTCCTCTCTGTGATCCATTTGTAGTTTTCATTGACATATGCCTTGGCCATCGCGCCTTCCATGGCGCACGGAATGCCTTCGGACTCCATCCACGCGGTCTGGTATGTCAAATACCTGCTCGTCTGCGTCACCATCCACATGTCTGCCATGATGTGCTGCAGCGCCTGGAAAGCACCGATTGGCCTGTCATACTGCACTCTTTCCTTGCAGTAGGAGACGGTCATGTCCAGTGACGCCTGCATGCCGCCAACAGACTCAGCGCACTTGGCGATGGCGCCCCTTCGCAGTACGGTCTCGACGATCGGCCAACCCTTGTCCACCTCCCCAAGCACGTTCTTCTTTGGGACAGCCGCATTCTCAAAACGCACCTCACACAGCTTGTCAAAAGCTATCGTGGGTATTACCTCACAACTGACCCCGGGCGACTTCGCATCCACTATGAACAGGCTGATCCCTTCCTCGCCTGAAGAACCCTCCCTGGTCCTGGCCACGCAGATCAGGTAGTTGGCAACATTGGCCATTTCGACGAAGACCTTCGTCCCATTGAGCACGAAGTTTTCACCTTGTGCTGTCGCCTTGAGGCCGACTCCGGATGCCTCATAGTAAATCCCGCCCGGCTCGAGCAGAGCCGTCGTGAAAATGGCCTCACCGCTCGCTATCTTCGGCAGGAACTCCTTCTTCTGCTCTTCGGTTCCTGCCTCGAGGATTGCAGTTGCACCTTCAACCACCGTGCAGGCGAACGGCCCCGGCGTAACGTTCTTGCCCATCTGCTCGATAAGGATCGTAAGGTCCTGAAATGTCATCCCCATCCCATCGTGTTCCTCAGGGATCATAAGTCCCATCCAGCCCAGTTCAGCCATCTTCTTCCACATCTCAGGCGAGTAGCCCTTTTCGTCCTCCTCGAGCTCTCTCGCTTTCGTCTTCGGGCACTCAGCGGCGAGAAAGTCAGCCGCTGTCTTGATCAGCATTTCCTGTTCTTCGCTAAAAGATATCTCCATTGCACCGCTCCTTCCGGTCGAGATCGAATCACTTCATTCGGGGCAAGCCCAACCCGTACCAGGCAATGATGTTCCTCTGTATCTCGTTCGTGCCCATTGCCACATTGAGTATGAACGATTGCTGGTACCACTTCTCGAAGAAACCATCGAACTGGGCCCACTTTGAATGCTTCACCTGGCCGTAAGGCCCGAGCAGGTCACACCCGAACTGGGCCATCCGGGCCTGCAACTCACCGGAAAACACCTTCACCGCCGAAGCATCGAAGGCAGCCATTTCGTTCTTACTCTGCGCATCTGCGATCTTGTAGGCGAGAGCGTGAGACGCCCAGAGCTCGCTCGCCATTTGAGCAAGCCGGTTGCGGATCAGCGGATTCTTCGCAAGAGGGACCCCATTCACCTTCGTCTCGTTACAGTACTCAACGACCTCCTCAATCTGCCGGTGCATAGCCATGATCGCTCCGAGACTCGACCTCTCGAAGTTGGCCAGTGTTTGAGTGACTCCCCAGCCCTGGTTTTCCTCGCCGACAACGTTCCTCACCGGGACACGGACATCGTCAAGAAAGACCTCGTTGTAGAGGTGGCACCTGTCCATGTACAGGAGCGGTTTCACGGTTACGCCAGGGATCTTCATATCCATCAACAGAAACGTGATCCCCTTCTGTTTGCGATCGGCATGTGGATCAGTCCTCACCAACGCGAAAGCCCAGTCACCGCGGTGAGCCCCGGTGCTCCAGATCTTCTGCCCGTTTATCACGTACTCGTCGCCCTTGCGCACCGCCGACGTGGTGAGGGCCGCCAGGTCCGAACCCGCATTCGGTTCACTCCACAGCTCACACCACATCCTTTCGCCCGACGCGATGGACGGCAGGTACTCCTTCCTCATTTCGTCAGTCCCCGCCGCCAGCAGAGTAGGCGCGAGCATGTTCACGCCGAAGATGTCCACGCCCGGGACGTCATGGTATCCGGTTGCCTCGGACAGGAAGACCTTGTCCATGATCGTCCCTTGGCCCCCGTACTCCTCCGGCCAGCCAAGTGAGAGCCATCCCCTCTTCCCGAATTCCCGGGCACAGTCGAGATGGTACTCCCAGCCCTCATCCGTATCGTAGATGCCCTCCAGGCCAGCGAAACCCTTCGGTTTCTTCTTCTCAAGCCCCTCACAAACGTCGAAGAACTCTTTCCGCAGCTTCGTCTGCTCGTCCGTCAGCTTGAAATCCATTTCCCAACCTCCTTGCGGCAGCGTGGGCCTGAACTCGCCTATGCTTCGCTATTCAGTCGTCCGCGCGGGTATTGCTACCTTGGCAGACGCTTGACAACAAGCTCTCTCTGTATCTCAGAGGTCCCTTCAAGCAGCTCGTACATCTTGGCATCCCTGAACAGCCGCTCGATCTTGTACTCCTTGCTGATGCCGTAGGCGCCGTGCACCTGCATTCCAAACCGGCAAACATCCACTGCCGTCTGAGTTACAAACAGCTTTGTTATGGCCATATCCTTTATTGTATCAAGTCCCTGGTCCTTAAGAAAGGCCGCTCGATAGGTAAGCCAGCGCGCTGCCTCGAGCCTTGACGCCATTTCAGCCAGGAGCCAGTGGATGGCCTGCAGCTCGTAGATCGGCTCATCGAAGTGCATTCTGTTCATAGCGTACTTGATGGCCTCGTCGAGCGACGCCTGCATCAGGCCCACACACTGTGCACTCAGACACAGCTTGCCTATCGTCATCGCGTCCTTCAGAGCGTCGAACTTTCCGCCTCTCCCCCCCATCAGGTGGTCCTTGGGAATGCGGACATCCTCAAGCACCACGTCCGACAGGTCGGTTCCCCTCAACCCGAGCTTGTCCATCTTCTTCGAGGTCGAGAAGCCCTTCGAGTCGGTCTCCACGAAGAACAGGCTGATGTCTCCCTCCAGCTTGGCGAAGACGCACATGACGTCGGCCCAAGGGGCGTTGGTGATGAACCTCTTGGTACCGTTCAAAACGAAGCAGTCAGCCTCCTCGACCGCCGTGGTCTTGATCATCTTCGGATTCGAGCCGGTCTCGGGCTCGGTGAACCCGAAGCAGCCGACCTTTGTGGCTTCGCAGATCGCCGGTATCCACTTCATCTTCTGGTCCTCAGTGGCCAGCTTGTTGAACCTGTCGTTCACCACGTGTTGCAGCTGTAAATGAATCGCCAATGGCGCAAGCACCTTGGCAATTTCCTCCAGGGCCAGAGCCAAGCTCGTGTGATCGGCGCCGGCACCCCCGTATTTCTGATCAATGGGGATCCCGTAGAGATTCATCGCAGCCAGCTTGGGGCGAACCTCATGCGGGAACTCGTTGTCTTTGTCCATGATATCCACAAACGGGGTGAGCTCCGCCTCAGCGAACTTCTTCACCTCCTTCTGGAACATCTCCTGAGGTTCTGTCAGGTTGAAATCCACAGTCTTGCCTCCCTTTCTGTTTGTCTGGCCCCTATTTGGGGTACTTGCGTGCCTCCAGCATTTCCATGAAGGCCTCAATTCGACCCTTGACCTGAGCATCGTCGTAGGCCCGGGGATCCACCATGTCGGCTTCAAACACCATGCTCGGTATGTCAAGCTCCTCGCGCAGGATTTGCCCTATCTCCGGCTGCTCAGCTGAAAAACACCTGCAGCATCGGTTGGCGTGGAAGACCATGCCATCCACGTGATATCTCTTCGCCCGCTCGACGTAGATCTGGGCCTTTCCCACCGACGCCGAACGCATGAAGAAGCTCAGGTATCGTTCCGCAAGGCTCCCAAAGGGGTCCGAAGCGTCCAGGCGCCCGCTGAAGGCGTTCCCATACAGGTCGGTCACAAACGTAGCATCGAACTGTCCGAAGTAGTTCAACAGGCGAAGGTTGTGAAACACAGGGAAGAGGTCCCATATCAGCCTGAAGCGCTCGTTGGGCAGAAACCCAAACCCGCTCTCCACCCGCTGTTTGACCTCATCCCTGAGTGGCTCGTAGAACTCCACGGCTGCTTTCGTGCCCTTCAATGTGACCAGAGGGAACTGAACGGTGAACACGTCGATCTGGCTTATCGGACACGGAACAGCAGCCCTCATCCCGTCGATCTCATCCCACAGCTCGCTGGTGCGGTCGGACAGGGCGACTACCTCGCGCAGTCTGTCAATATCGAACTTCGTTCCGGTGTAGCGCTCCATGTCAAGCGCCGCCCGTTCCAGCTCCGCCGCCAGATACCGCTTCTGGTGACCCGACAGTGCTTCGCTGTCCACAACGTAGGCGGCATCCACAATGATCAGCGGGCAATCGAACTGCCTCTGCAGCGCCTCCCACCACTTGGGATGAGTCGCGCAAGCGGCCTCAGTAGCGAGCAGAACGTCAGGCGCAGGAGGCCCCTCGTCTCCAAAGGCGCCACGTTTCAGGTGAGTGAACCCAAAAGTGTTCAAGGCATAGGAGCACAGGCCCGCCGAGTACCCCAGCGCCTCTCCGGCTTCCATGAACTCCGCAGCCACCTTGCGAGAGGAACACAACGCTGAGTAGTTCTCGGGGAAGAAGGGAATCCCACCGAAAGCGAAGACAAGCTCGATAGGGGCCATCGAGGTTACCCAGACCACGGGCCTGCCCTCTTGCTTGGCATTGGCTAAGTCCCGATAGTAGCCCTCGTTGAGGGGGCCCAGCGCTGCCGCAGAGCTCAACCTGGGCGGCTTAGCCTGCGATTCGGGCTTGTTCTCACCCTTGGCGTCCATGATAGGCTCTACTCCGCCATCTCCATGAAGGCTTCAACCATGGTCTTGAATTTACCGCCGACCCAGCCTATGTCGGAGTGGTCAACGAGCAAGACCTGAAGGCCGTTATCCCTGAGCGTGCTCTCAATCCACGGTCGGTCATAAAGATGAGTATCGCAGTACTTCTGGTTCAACAGAATGACACCCTTCACGCGATAGTCCTTCGCCAGCTTCAATATGTGCTCCATCCTGAGCTGGGTGGGATGCTTGCAGGGACATGGAATTCTGCGCAAATACCTCTTGGCAAGTGCCCGCATCGGCTCCAGGCTCTCATCCACAGTGGACCCATAGTAGCGCGTGCCAAAATCCAGGTCGTCGATGACTACGTCTCCCCCGCAATCTTCTATCAACTGCAGCAACTCGACGTTCTCGAACGTGCTTCCGGCCACCATGAGCCGCATTCTACCGTCCCGGTTGGCCACCGGATCGGGCACATTACCCGGAAGCCTGCGGAGCATAGCGTTATGCTCTTCCTTGGGCATGATCAGACCCGCCAGCAAAATGCCGTACATCTGGCTCCCCGATATCGGAGGTGCATCACTCAGCGCCAGCTTGTAGACCTCATCTACCAGCGTCCGATTCTCATTGTAGACCCCGATCGCCTGCTTCAGCGCCTCATCAGTGATCGGCTGCCCTAAGTATCCCTCCAACGACTCTCTGAACAGTCTCAGCTCAGGGATAAGGAACTCGACCGCCTCATCAGTGCTCTTGCCAGGCATCGGCAGAAAGTACTGGTACGGCACCTTGATGTTCCTCTTCCAGATACTGGGCAGGACACGAGTCATGTCGCAGGTCTTGGGAAATACCGTGCCATCGAGATAGCTGTACCTGCCCTTCAGCGCCTGATCGAGAGCACTTCGGATGTAGGAGCAGCAATATGTCGGAAGGTGAGCATCGGCCAACTCGATGTTCTCGGTAGCCCCCCTGATGCGCACGGGGATCACGCCTGCCGCGTGGATGATCTCTTCGGGAGTGTAGTTGCAGAAGTAGCCGAATACCTTCTTGCCCGCCTGCTTCCACCCCACCGCCAACTCATGCCGGTTTCGATATGCCTCTAGAAACTCTGAAGCCATTACTGCTGTTCGAGCCCCAACTCCTTGACGGCTCCTTCCTTCAGTACGAATTTCTGCACCTTGCCCGTTGCCGTCATAGGGAAATCATTCACAAACTTGACGTATTTGGGAGCCTTGTAGTTGGCCATCTTCTCCCTGGCGAAGCCTATCACCTCATCCTCGGTGGCGCTCTCGCCCTCCTTCAGCTTCACGAAGGCCATAGCCACTTCTCCCATTCTCCTGTCAGGAACACCGACCACGGAGACCATACCGATCTTGGGATGGGTCATCAGGAAGCTCTCTATTTCGGCAGGATATGCGTTCACGCCTCCCGTAATGAACATGTCTTTGAGCCTGCCGGTTATCTTCAGGTAGCCGTTCTCGTCCATCGTGCCCAGGTCACCGGTATGAAACCATCCCTTGCCGTCGAATACACTGGCAGTCTCGTCCGGTTGCTTATAGTACTCTTTCATGACATACCAGCCGCGACTACAAACCTCGCCCTGAGTGTTCGCGGGGAGCTCCTCCCCGGTCTCCGGGTCAAGAATCTTGAGTTCGCAGTCCTCGTATATCAGCTTGCCCGCGGTATTGGCGACAAGCTCGGGGGGATCTCCTCGCCGGCTGTGCGTGCTGATGCCCGTGTTTTCCGTCAGCCCATAGGCAGAAATCATGTCCTTGATCCCCATCTTCCCAATGAGGGTCTTCACCAGATCAGGAGACACATCGGCCCCACCGATTATGGCGCTCTTTATCGACGTGGTGTCCCGCTTAGCGAAATCAGGATGGTCCAGCATCATGATGTACATGGTTGGAGCGCCGCTGAAATTGCTGACCTTCTCCTCGTCTATCAGTCTCAGGCCCTCTCCCGGATCGAACTGTTCCATCGGCAGTATGCAAGCGCCGTGGCAAGCGCCCAGCGTCATCCCCGTCAAGTTCCCCATGTTGTGATGAAACGGCGCCACGACGAGGATCCGATCCTTCTCCGTCATCTGAAATCGGTCACTGAAGCCCTGCAACACCCTGATGTACTGGTAGTGAGTCGTGACGACGCCCTTGGGAAAACCAGTCGTCCCGGATGTGAAGGGAATAATATAGACGTCATCTGGACCGACCGCCTCCTGAGCCTTCCTCAGCTCTGCACCTCCGGCAACATCCTTGCCGGATTCCA
>JAZFSU010000296.1:0-8961 GCA_036446335.1 Dehalococcoidia bacterium
AAGCCACTGTTGGAAGGTGATCCGCGGTACAATATCGCCATGCGTCCCTACGACATGATAAACGTGCCTCTGGAGAATGTCGGAAATTACTCTATGATGGGCAACATCGCGCGACCCGGCGCATACACGCTGGCCGGCCAGCGGCTGACCGTCAAGGAAGCGATCGCAGCGGCAGGCGGGTTCGGCCCGTTGGCGTGGCCTTCGCGGGCCGAGCTTGTCCGCCGGATCAGTGGCGACGAGGAACAGATTATCCAGTTGGATCTCGATGCGATATTCTCCGGTGAGGCCCCGGATTTCTATTTGAAGCCCAACGATATCGTGAATGTGGGAACGACGCCGGCGGCGACCTTCTTTGCTGTTCTCCGGAACGCATTTCGCTTCACCTACGGCATGGGTTTTGTGTACGACAGGAATTTCGCCGACAGCGATTCGTTCGGCGCTCGTGAGCAGGTGAAGAATCGACGCAACCAGGAGGCCCAACTGCGCGGCATTCCTTTCTAGGGCGCTTCGGGCAAGCGCCCGTTCCAGGGCAGCACGGTGCGCTATGGCTGAAGACCGGCCAGTCGCCTTCATCGGACGATTCGGCCCTCGGCGTCCTGAGGAGCGGGAATCGCGGCGTCGTGGCCGCTGGCAGACTAGATTCCATATGTTGAGTCATGAGATTGCTCAAATGAGCGCGCAAACCAGGCGCAACTCTGGAGGCCCGGGGGAGGTGAGGCTGCCTGCGCGCGCCTCGGGCGAGGTCGTCTTGCTGCCGGGCTGGTGGGACTCCCTGGGCACGACGGGCGTGATCAAGCTCTTGATCCCCGTTCTCTTGATGGCGTGGCTATACTGGGGACATCTCTACCGACTCTACAGGTATTGGCAACAGCCGGACTGGTCACACGGTTTTCTGGTCCCCGTGTTCTGCCTGTACGTGGTCCACATCAGGCGAGGAGAACTGCTGACCCGGGACCATCGGGGCTCTCTGTGGGGGTTGGCCGTGATGATACTTTCCATCCTTGCCTACGTGGTCGGCATTTACATGAAGATTGGGTATCCTCAGCCGTTGTCGATCGTGAGTATGATCGTCGGCCTCGTGCTCTTGTTGCGCGGCTGGCGCACCCTGTGGATCATGCTGTTTCCGATCAGCTTTCTGATTCTCGCCATCCCCCCACCGGAGTACCTCTATCGGGACATCACTCAACCCCTGCAGCAAGGTGCTGCCATCATTGCGTCAGCCATATTGAACATTTTTCCTGGTGCGGAGATCGAACGCAATGGAATCAACATCCTCTTTTACATGGACAACGGGGACTCCGGGACGTTTACCGTTAGTGGCGCGTGCAGTGGAATGAGATCGTTGATGGCGTTTGCGGCGCTCGGCCTGGGCATGGCGTACTTCACACCTCGTCCTGCCTGGCAGCGGATTGCCATTGCCGCAGTGGTGATTCCGGTTGCCCTCTCGTGTAACATCCTGCGGGTTGTCATCACCGGCGGCCTTCAAATGTACGGTCATGAAGAGCTGGCCACGGGAACAGCACACGCTCTCTTGGGTTTCTTCGTGTTTGGACTGGGTTTTGTGCTGTATTTGAGCATTCTGTGGGTGTTTGATCACGTCTTCCTTGAGACCCGGGCCGAGTCAAACGGGCGGCCCTGCCCGCCGGCAGGGGGAAGTGCATGATGGACGCCATGCTGCGTCAGAATCTGCTCTACGTTGTGTCGGTCGTCGTGCTTGGAGGCAGCGCGGCCGGCATGCAAGTGGCCAAGACGTATGGCTGGCTGCGCGTGATCAAGAAACCGCTTCCGATCAGGAAACCCCTGGGTGACATGGACAGGGCCATCTTGTCGCCATTGCGCTTCGTCGTGTCGCATCGACTCTCGCCGGAAGTGGAACTCGAACTCGACACGACAGAGTACATCAATTGGGTACTCGATTCACCTGATACTGAGAGGTCATGGCGTGGACCGGCCGCTTTGTCGGTGACGTACTATACCGGCAAGCAGGATCAGGTCCCTCATGTTCCGGAAGAGTGCTTCCAGCAAGGCAACTTCTCACCCGTGGACGACGACCATCTCGATTTTCGGCTGCCTCACGCCGACATCACGATTCCTGTTCGTCGTCTCTCCTTTCAGCCTCCTGGCGAAGTGGGACTACAGACGTACTACATCTACTATACCATCTGTGTCAACAACAGGTTTTTCTCGGAGCGCAACGCTGCAAGAGTGCGTATGGCGGACCCGCGAGATACACACCTGTTCTACTCGAAGATCGAACTGTTGTTCGAGGACGTCATCGAGTCTAGACTGGGCGACTTGGACGAACAGGCACGAGAACTGTTCGGCCGGACCTTGAGGGAATTGGCCCGTTCGCACTGGCCGTTGGAGGGTTGGGAGCGCGGCGGTCCCCGCAAGATGAACATGGATAGAGTCAAGGACGATCGCGCTTCAGTGGCGTGGTGACATGCGGTTGTATCGGAGCCGGCATATCCAGACTGAGGAGAATGTGGAAGACTCGTTCGGTGAGAAGGAAGGCGTATAGAGCATGGCTCGCAGATTGAACAAGAACTTGATCGGACTCCTGACGTTGTCGGGCATGGTGATGCTCTCTGTGATTCTCGTCATCTTGTTGTTGAATCTTCCTGGGCAGGACCCGGCCGTGTACGAGGAAGAGGCGAGAGAGCTTGAAGCAAAGGGTGAGTACTATCGGGCGATGCGGACGTACTTGAGGGCATTTGGGAAGGACCCCGCAAAGAACCCGGAGTACTTCGTGATGGCAGCCAGGTGCGCACTAGAGGACGGGAACATCGCCACTGCACGGAAGCTGTTGGACGAACAGGCCCTGGTGAGAGATCCGCAACTGAAGTCAGCGCTCGAGCTTGCCACGGATCTCGAGTTTGAACTCGCCGGCCTACTGGGTGGAAAGCTGCAATGGGGTCGGGTCCTCGAGAAGGCGAAGAGACTCCTCGAGGTTGATGACCAGTCGGCGGTGGCCCACCATGGCATCGGAAAGGCCTTCCTTGCACTACAGGATGATGATGACAGTTACGAGAAACAGGGAAAGGAGGCGCTCCGTCGCGCCTTGACGCTGGACCCCACGAATCTGGATGCCTTGGAATCGGCCACAAGTCAAATGTGGGTTTCCGCCAGTCGGCTGGAAGACGAAGGCAGGCTGCGCGAGGCGGATACCCTGAAGGAGAGTATCTTCGAGACCATAACCTCGGCGATTGAGAGTTGCGCCGATTCGGAGCCGGAGAAACTGCCGGGATTCATGCGTCTGCATGCGCTCTACAAGATTGAAATAGGTTTGTCAGAGGAAGGCCTGGCCTCTCTGGAGACGTTGGTGGCGGAGGAAACCGATGGCGCCGACAGTCACCTCCTGCTGGCTGGACTATACACGGGAAGAGTGTCTCCGCAGCAAGTGGAACCGGACCTTGCCAAGGCCGAGGAGATCGCCCGCGAGGCCCTCGAGATTGCTCCGGCGAATGGCAATACGTATCGCTTGCTGGGGAGGCTCTACAATACCCCCGACAAACGCGAAGAGGAGGCTGCACTGTACAAGAGGTGCCTCGAGGAGATACCCCACAAGCAGCACTTTCGTTCCTACCGCGACAACCGCCTCCGCGTCGATGCCATGACCGAGTTATTTCTGCAGGAGATCGACCGAGCCACCCGGGCCAAACAGGACGATGATGATGAGGAGCGGGACGAGTCCCTGGAGGCGGCAGGCGCCTGGATCGAGGAACTGAAGGAGGAAATGCATGAGGATTCCATTGACGTGAGGTACATGAATGCCCAGCTCTTCAGTGCACGGAGTGAGTACATTGCGGCGACAACGGAAGCCGAGGAGGCCAACGACAAGCCGGGCGCCGAACATCACTATCGTCTGCAGAGGCTCCTCGGAAGGTTGTACATGCGTAACAGGGAATGGGGATCCGCGCGCAAGGCAGTGGAAGCGGCGCGGGTTGCTCGATACCGAAGGGGGCGCCCGGAAGCTCCGATTCTGCGCATTTGGCTTGCGCAGATTGATCTTCGCCTTGGACGGCCGGCTGCCGCCTTGGAACTTCTGAAACCGGTCGAGCTGACGGGCATGCGGCAGTACTTGGATGAGAACGATGCTGCGGCGAGACTGCGTGCTGAGGCATACAAGCAGCTTGGTCAATTCGACCAGGCGTCGAAGGAACTCGAGCACCTTGCGGGGAGTGGGACGGATGCCGATTTGCAGCAAGCGGAGATACTCTTTGCGGAGGGCCGCATCGACGAAGCCGAGCGGAAGCTGAAGGCCGTCCTGGACGAGGATCCGGACAGTCAGGTTGCTGTGAAGGCGATGGTGCGCCTCTATACCATGACTGAGCGGCAGGCGGATGCCCGGGCATTCGTGAAGCAACTCCGCGAGCGTGATCCTGGCAGTCGTTTCTATCGGTCTCTCGAGTTCCTCGTCATGGAAGAGAAGGACAGCGCAGCGCGAGACGAAATGTTGGAGGAGTGGCTGAGAGAGGATGACGACCCCTTCAGTCGGGCACGAGATCTTGCCGTCTTCTACCGAGCCAGGAAGAGATACGCCGAGGCAATGAACTTCCTGGACGAAGCAGAGCAACTTCAAGCGGAGAATGCCAACATCGTGATTCTCCAGTTAGGTGTGGCCATTGAGGCGGAAGACTGGGCTCGTGCAGAGCGGTACGTTCAGAGGCATGAGGCATTGAATGTCGACGGAACGCAGGGGAAGGTCCCGAGGGGGCGGATGCTGATGGCAATGGGGAAGTACGTCGAGGCCATTGAGAGCATCAGGGCGGGCTTGGACGTGTATCCCAGTTACTCACGTGGTTGGGTCATTCTTGGGAACGCTTACTTGGGTGCTGACCAATTCCCAGAGGCGAAGCATGCCTTCCAGAGCGCACTGACCATTGACCCCACAAATGGTGTGGCGTACAAACGGCTCGCTTGGATCGCGCAGCAGGATGATGACGAGAAGGCAGAGCGGAAGTATTTGGCATCAGCGGCGAGGTATCTTCCCAACGATCCGGCAATCAAGCAACAATACCAAATACTCACAGAGAAGGACAACCCTGAGCAGGGTATCGTCTCACGAGAGAGGATCCGCCGGGAGAACCCGGATGATTGGAAGAATCTGTACTTCTTGGCCGGCCTGTATGCGATCCCGGAGATCCACAAGTATGACGACGCAGCCGAGACTTACGTGGAAGCCCTGAAGAAGTCTGACAATGCCATGGTCGTCATCAAGGAAGCGGTGGAGTTTTTCGGGCGCGCAGACGTGAACCGTCCTGCTGAAGGCGAAGAATTGTTCTCGAGGCTGCTGGTTGAGGAAGAAGACGTGCCGAAAAAGGCGCAGATTGCCGCCTGGTTTGGTCGGTTCTACGAAGCCCAGAATCATCTCACGACGGCGGATCGCCAGTTCCGAATGGCCGTTAACCTCGACCCTTCTCCTGACGTACTGCTTGTTTCTGCAGAGTACTACACAAGGACGAATCGCTTCGAAGATGCACTGGAGTATCTCGAGCGGGCTCTCAAGACGGAGGGTTTGGATTCTGGAAGGGCGAAGGCCATACGATCGTGGTCGATCGGCTTGATGTTGTCTCTTGGTGACCTGGATGCCGTGCGAGGTCGCATCGATGACTATACGCGGCGGTATCCGAATGATGCGCAAGGTATGGTCTATGACGGTGCCTACCACAAGTTGGGTGGCGACATCCAGAAGTCCAAGGAAGCCTTTGACGCGTTTCTCGAGAAGTATCCGGACGACGCGAAGGCGCTGTGGCAGCGCGGCCAGTTGCACATTCTGATGAGACGATGGCACTTCGCTATCGAAGATCTGAAGAAGGCCAAGGTTTTCTCTCCGGACGGATTCGACTACCAGCACCGCATTTCCCTGGCGGACGCACTCATCGAGGCAGGCAATGGCGATGAGGCTGTTTCGGAATTGCGGTCCATTCTGGACGAGCATCCCGAGCAAATCGGTGTTGCCCAGGCGCTGATTGACAATTATCAGCGGGTGAACCCTCCCCGTTACGCAGAAGCGGAGAACCTGACCTACATTTACATGCGCAAGTACCCTGATCAACCCATCTGGCCCATATTGCTGGGGAGACTGGGCGAGCGCTCCGGCAACCGGAACAAGGCGATCAAGGGTTATGAGGCCGCAGCCGCCCTGAGCCAATACAAGGAAGAAACAGTGCCGCTGTTATTCAGCGCATACGAGATCGCCGGCCGCGATCGGGAGATCGTCAAGTTCGCGGAAGAGAAGATCTCCAAGCAACTGCTGGACAAGATGCCCGGTGCTCTGTCTTCGCTGTCACGGGCGTACTCGAACGTCGGCGACAGGCGCAAGTGCTACGATTCATACGAGCGTGCCCTGGATGCAGCGGGTGATGACTTCGGCGTGTACATTCAGGTTGTGGGGAAACTGGCCGCCGTACTCGGGAAAGAAGACATGTTGGTTCATGCGAAGGCACAGGTCGAGGCTGATCCCACCAACCTTGACCGGATGCGAGCGCTCGTATTCCTTCTGGCTATCAATGGTTTGTACGAGGAGTCGGTCGTAGCGTGCGAGCGAATGGCGGATCTGGCGAGCCGCGATGTGGACGGGGTCTATGCCATGCTGTCACACGCCATGTCGTTGGAGGCGCTTGGTCGACATAGCGAAGCCAAGGAGAAGTACGAGGCGGTTCTGAGACTCGACGCGAAGCAGCCAACTGCATTGAACAACCTGGCGTACCTCCTCGTTGAAGAAATGGACAATGCTGCTGAAGCGTTGCCTTATGCCGAACAGGCGAATCGGGCGTATCCGAACAACCCCGACATCATGGACACGCTTGGGTGGGTTCTGGCCAAGAACGACCGGCTGGGCGAAGCCGCAGGGATGTTGTTCCGGGCCCTGGAGTTTGCCCGGGAGCGGGATGTGAATCGCTACCACGTGGCCGCGGCCTACCACCTGGGATTGGTGCACATCTTGAGAGGAGAGCGTCAGCAGGCCAAAGAGAGGCTGGATTCGGCCAAGGCGGCCGCACATAACCAAGGTGACACACGGCAATTGCCGAAGATCATCGAGGCACTGAGGGATCTTGGCGATGTGGACAGCTAGGTATGATGCCATGTTCGAGGCCGCGGGCACATCCACGGCACTCCCACAGGGCGCGAAGTCGGATTCTCGGCGGCGCGCTGGAGCCCCAGCAGCGAGGGTGCGGTCATGACCACACTCACGGCGGCGACCCCTGTCCCCGGCGGCGGCCTGGTTGCGGGTCAGCCTGCTCGTCTGAGTCCTCCGCCTCCGTCCGGCCTGAGCGGAGCAGACGTCGTCCGGATTGTGCGCCAGAGGTTGGTCTTGATTCTCTTTCTGTGGGGATTTTTCTGCATACTTGCCGCCGGCTTTACGTGGTTCATGGCGAAGTATTTTCCAAAGTATGAGGCCCATGCCCTCATCCGCGTGAAGTCCATCCAACCCGCCAACGTGCTTCAACCATTGGAGCGCAGCACTATCCGACAGCAGGAAGTTGAACTCCTCGTCCAGAACCAAGCCTTGATTGCCAAGAGTCCGACTGTGCTCACGGAGGCCCTGAAGGATCCCGCATTCAAGAAGACTGAGTTCCACAAGTGGACGAAGGAATACCCGGACGAGGACCCGAGTGATCTCCTTGCGGATATCCTCCAGGTAAGTCCCGTGAGAGATTCGAACTTTTTGCGCATCAGGGCTACGTGGCGGAACCCGAACGAAGTCGACGACATCGTCAATATTGTCGTGGCCACCTACCTCAGAATTGTCAACAAGATCCAACGGGAACACATCCGAGAGTCCCGCGTGCAACTGGATGATGAAGTCGCCAGGACGAAGAGCTTGCTCAACAGCAAGAGGAAAGACATCGAGAGGCTCCGCAGTGAATCGGCGATCTGGGGAGCGGTCCAGGGCGGGGCGAGCGAGGAACTCCTGACCTTGCAGGCGTTGGCGACCGAGTTGGAGGTCGATGCGCTCGGCAGGATGTCGCAGTGGGAGCAACTCAAGAACCTTCGCGCGGGCGACCTTCCGATTTCTGCACAGTTGCAGGCCATCTTGCAGCAGGATCCGGTGATCATCCAATTGGAGCGTGCGTTGCAGGACGCTGATGCCCAACTGGGCCTGGCGGAAGCGCGCTATGGCAAGAACCACGCTTTCGTCAAGAACGCACGGATCGCCCGTGACTCCGCTGCGGAACTCGCGGCCGAAGAAAGGTCGGTCAAGCAACTCCACTATAATCAGGAGCAGATAGACCAGGCGGGCCGCAACTGGCAAGAGGCGCAGTTTCAACTACTGAAGCTACAGGAACGCGTTGAGGAGGCGGAGTCCGAACAGCGGGACAAAGACGCGAAGTATGCGACTTATCTTCGGCTCATCGAGGAACTCGACTTGCAGAGAGTTCAGTATGAAGCCCTTCTGGAACAGCGGAACCTCGTCGTAATGACACTCAAGCGTGAGCATGCCGTGCAGATAGATGTCCCATCGCACGCCGTTGCACCGAAGCGCCGATCGAGCCCGAAGTGGATTGTCTGGATGCCGGCAGGTGCGATGCTCGGCTTGGTGGCCAGTTTGGGAATCGCCCTGTTGATCGAATTGGCTGACCAGACCGTGCGGACGCCCCGTGACGTTTCGCGCGTGCCCGTGCTGGGGACGATTCCGACCATCGATGATGACGAGATTGAAATCGAGAGGGTCGAGACGGCCAGCGTTGACGCGCCGCATTCCATCGTCGCCGAAGCCTTCCGCACACTTCGCGCCAACCTGTTCTTCAGTGCGCCGGCGGAACAACAGGGCGTTATCATGGTCACGAGTCCGAGCGGAGGTAATGGGAAGACAACCATCGCCGCCAACCTCGGCATTTCCATCGCGCTGAGCGGCCGCCGCGTGTTGTTGATTGATGCCAACTTCCGCCGCGCGAGCATGGCGCGCATTTTTCCCGGGCTGCGCGAGGCGGGCCTGAGCAACATCCTGATCGG
>JAZFSU010000297.1:0-15451 GCA_036446335.1 Dehalococcoidia bacterium
GCCACTAGAGGTCGTCACTGCCATCCCAGTTCGTGGGAGACAAACAAGCCTCAGACTCAAGTCAGGAAATGGGGACAGCGCACTTGATGAAACAATCGTCTCGTACTCAGGCCGCGATACTGGTGCTCTTCTTTCTGTCCGGTGCCGCTGGACTAATCTATGAAGTGGTCTGGCAGAGAATGCTTGTTCTGGTGTTTGGCAACACTACTCTTGCCACAGCCACGATCATCGCCGCCTTCATGGGCGGATTGGCACTTGGCAGTTTCTGGTTTGGCAGGCTAGCTGACAGATACAGCAGGCCCCTTAGACTCTACGCTTTCCTGGAGGTTGGCATCGGGGTATTTGCAGTTCTCTTCCCCTTCATCCTTGCCGGAGTGACCTCCATCTACATCAGCATTTCTCAGAGTCTGCCGACTACACCCCTTCTCCTCAACCTGACGAGATTCGTCCTCTGCTTCCTGGTCTTGCTCATCCCCAGCTTCTTGATGGGTGGCACTCTGCCAGTCATCAGCAAGGTCTTCGTCACTCAATTTGAGAAACTGAGCTTGAGAGTGGGCAGCCTCTACGGCAGCAATACACTGGGAGGGGCCATCGGTGCTTTCGCCGCCGGCTTTCTCCTCATCAGTTGGCTCGGGGCCAGGGAGACAGCCTATGTCGCCGTCGCCCTGAATATCCTGATAGCTGGCCTTGCCTTTGGCCTGAGTCTAGTCCTGGTGCCCGACAGTCCTTCCTCACCTCGACGTCGGGGAGGGCAGAGAAGAGAAACCGATCGGCAAGCATACCCCAAGCACATTTCTACTCTCATCCTGGTCGTCTACGGCTTGTCTGGATTCTGTGCTTTGGCCTACGAAGTGCTCTGGACAAGACTACTCGTCTTCTTCCTGGGCAATACCACCTATGCCTTTACCACCATGCTAACCACCTTCTTGCTGGGGTTGGCTCTGGGCAGCCTCGTCTTCGCCAGGTTCCTGGACAGAGGGAGACATCTGCTGACCACGCTGGCCATTGTTGAGATACTCATCGGGCTGTTCGCCATTCTCTCCGTGTGGCAATTCGGCGGTCTGAGAGACATGATACTCGGCCTGTACGGCCCCAGCTGGTACGCTGCAACCGGCATAAGATACATTGGCGCCATCCTGGTGATGCTATTTCCCACTCTACTGTTTGGAATCGCATTTCCGCTGGTCAACAAGATATACGTCAACAACCTGGCCAGCCTGGGTCACGGTATCGGCAACCTCTACTCGGCAAACACCGTGGGAGCCGTGATAGGCTCGTTTGCCGCCGGCTTCATGCTGATTCCCATGATGGGAATCACCCGAAGTATCATGTTGATCGCCAGCATCAATCTGGTCCTGGGGGCCGTGGTATGGTTCTCAGGCTTCAAGGCCAGAGACCGGGTCAAATGGGGCACGGCGGGGGCAGCGGTCGTTCTTGTTGCCGCGGTGGTCGCCACAGTTGCTGCCCCAAGCATCCAGCTTCAGAGGCTATCGCCTGGACAAGAACTACTTTACTATGGAGAAGGCAGTTCCGCCACCGTGGTCGTGGGACTATACCGTAACGGGATGAAGGAACTGAGGGTCAACGGCGTTTATGAGGTACAAACGGACGACCATTCTCTGCGCACCTTCCACATGCTTGGACACCTGCCGTTGCTGTTGCACGAGAATCCTCAGAAGGCGCTGGTGGTAGCCTTTGGGACTGGAATCACCAGCGGAGCAGTTGCCGAGCACCCTCTCCAGGAAATAGACGCTGTAGAGATCTCGGCCGAGGTAATCGAGGCCAACGCCTACTTTCTTCGTGAGAGCCAGGAAGTACTGGACGACCCTCGCTTCAACCTGGTGATTGATGATGGAAGAAGCTACCTTCTCCGCACGGAGGGCCGGTACGATGTGATTACATCTGACTCCACCCACCCCATAGCTGGCGACAGCTGGATTCTCTACACCAGGGAGTTCTATGAGCTGTGCCGAGAAAAACTCAATCCGGATGGAATCATGGCCCAATGGCTCCCTCTTCAAGGCCTGGCTCCTGTGGACTACAAGAGAATACTGAAAACATTCCAGTCAGTCTTTCCAGACACGACCTTGTGGCTTGCCAATGAATATACCCTGATCATTGGCAGCAAAGGGGGATTAACGATTGACTATTCTCGCCTTGCCCAAAGGTTTCAGAACAAGAGCATCAAGGATGACCTGCTGCAGTTCGGCGTGAGCGACCCAGTTGCATTGCTGAGTGGCTTCATAATGGGCAAGGAAGCCATCGCAGCGTATACTCAGGGCGTTTCGATAAACACTGACAATCACCCGTTCGTCCAATTCGCCGAGAGCCGAAAGGAACCAGGGACCTACAACCGCATCCTGTCTGAACTGACACGGCTCAGGGAAAGCGTTGTCCCCCTCCTGACCAACATGGGCGACGAAGCCAGTACCATAGAGAGCAGGCTGGCGAGATAGTCTGAGGCCGAAAAGCACGCTACAGGATGAGAGGCAAATCGGGGCACCCCACGATTGGCAGCACTCATGATGAGAGGGCACCTGCCTCTGGTGTTGGCTCTGACCTTGTATCTCAGACAAAGTGTCAGAATACCCACCACAGGCAAGGCGTGGCACGCCCAGCCCACGGCCACATGTCGAAGACATGTCGAGGGAGCCTGTTGCAGGGCCCTGTAGTGGAGATTGACAGTCGGGCGCGCTGGCCGCACTGTTGGTGATGCAAATGACGAGGGGCAGGATACCGCATCGCGAGTTCTGATGCGAACCACCGAGTGGAGGAGACGCTTAATTGACGCAAAGATTTGACCTGACAGGCAAAGTGGCGATAGTCACCGGAGGCAATGGGGGTATCGGTCGTGCCATTGCCGTCGATCTCGCCCAAGCCGGATCGGATATCGCCATTGTGGACCGGAACGAGGACAAGGTCGCCGAGGTGATTGAGGAGATCAAGGGTCTGGGCCGGAAATGCGTCAGTATCGGGTGTGATGTAACCGACTACGATGACATCAAGGCGGCTGTGGCGGCGACCCTGCTGGAGTTCGGCGGGTTCAACATCCTGGTCAACGCCGCCGGGGTTACCGGTGGCGGCCCTCCCGAAGCCATGCCGGAAGAGGAATGGGACAGAGTCGTAGACGTCAACCTGAAAGCGAGCTTCCGTTTCTGTCAGGCAGCGCACCCGGTGCTGGTGAAGGTGGGTGGTGGCAAGATAGTCAACATCGGGTCGATATACTCCTTCCTCGGCAGCGCCGGCGCGGCTCACTATGCGGCGAGCAAGGGCGGCGTTCTCCAGTTGACGAGATCATTGGGACTGGCCTGGGCCAAGGACAACGTCCAAGTGAACGCAATTCTCCCCGGCTTTGTTCGGACCAGCATGACATCCGCGGTTATCGAGAACGACGCCTTCTACCGGAGTATCATTCAACGAGCGCCGACAGGACGTTTCGCTGAGCCGAATGACGTATCGCCGACGGCCGTGTTCCTGGCGGCGTCAGCTTCAGACTTCATCACGGGACAGTCCATCGTTGTCGACGGCGGATACTCGGTGGCGTGAACGCGCTCCAGGGGGAGCTCACTCGGTGGCCATCCACGGACAGATAGCTGGGTCAGGCCCCCGATGCCCTGTTGGCCATTCCCGTATGTTCCCCCTCGTCCTACCTGCCCACTTCGGCTCTCAGGCCAAGACGAGAGAAGATCTCCGTAAAGGCAGTCGCCGCCTCCCTGGGATGCTCACCAAGATGTTCCAGCGCGTACTTCTTCCCGATGGACAGATACTTGGCGCCGCTCGCTGTGTTGTAGGGCAGGAGTGACACCTTTTCGACGCCGTCCAGTACACTGACGAACTCGGCGATTTGCTGCAGATTCTCTGGCGAGTCCGTGTACCCGGGTATCAGGGGGATTCTCACCCAGATCGGCTTCCCCCTCTCATTGATACTCTTCAGATTACTTGAGATCAGTCTGTTGCCAGCGCCAGCAAGCTGCTGGTGTCTTCGGCAATCCATAAGCTTCATGTCATAGAGGACCAGATCGACATAAGGCAGTATTGCCTCGAAGACAGCCCACTTCGCCAGGCCGCAGGTATCGAGGGCGGTGTGAATGCCTTTGTCGTGGCATGCCTGGAGGCACGAAGCCAGAAAATCAGGTTGCGCGGTGGGCTCGCCTCCTGTGAAAGTGACACCGCCTCCCGAGTTCCTGTAGTAGACCGAATCCCTTTCAACGAGATTGACCACCTGCTGGACCGATAGCCACTCGCCGGCCATCTCCAGGGCCCGGGAGGGACAAGTCTCGGCACACTCGCCACAGTCATCACACTTTTCCCAGAGGACACGTCTCTCTGCCCGAGATACTATCTGGGCATCCTGTGGACATGCCTTGACACAGGCGCCGCAGCCTATGCATCGGCTACTCAGAAACGTAAGCTGCGGCTGTGGTGACTGGGACTGCGGGCTATGACACCAGACGCATTTGAGGGGACACCCCTTCAGGAATACGCTGGTCCTGATGCCGGGGCCGTCCTCAGCAACGAACCTGTCCACTGAGAACACCAGCCCCCGCACCGCTGGGTCAGGTCCCATATTGCTCGCATTTGTTGATCTGCCACTGCTGAAACTCGGGCGGCAGGTCAACAAAGAAGGCCTCCCAGCCACCGACTCGTACCTTGAGGTCTCGGTACTTCTCCGGCTCTTTCAGCGCCGCCCGCAGCGTCTCGACATCATTTACGCTGATGTTGAGGACCGTCCCTCTCTCTTCGACAAACGACTTGATAAGTGGCACCAAGAGCTGGTTCGACCTGGTATCCGTGGCCAGGTCCACGGCACAACCGGTCGGCAGATCGATGAGGGGCAGCTTCAGAAACGAGTTAATCGCCGAAGTCTGTCCGGTCACACCTCTACCCATGGAAGGGCCGGCGTGGGAGCCGATCGGCTCTCCTGACAACCGACCATCGGGGCTGGCCGGAGCCAGCTGTCCCAGGAGGATGTAAAACTCGAACACTCCGACACCCGGGTGGAACCTGGTCTGGCTCGTCGCCCTGGTGCTGTGTCGATTGAGGCTGTCGACGTAATATTCGACGATCTCTTTCGCGATATCGTCGACGTAGTCCAAATCGTTGCCGTATGCCGGTGTCCTCGTCCTGACAAGTTGTCTCAGAGGCTCCTTGCCCTCCCAGTTGTCCCTCACCGCTTCCAGCAGTTCCGGCCATCCGACCACGTTCTCTTCGAAACACAGCTTCTTCACCACCGCCAGCGAGTCGGCTACGTGAGAAAGGCCGGCGAGAAACGGTGTGTGGAAGACGTACTGAATCCCGCCCTGAGTAATGTCCTTTCCCGATTCCAGCGGCCCTTCCGTAAAGGCCGAAAGGAGCGGCAGCGGAGCGATATCATAATGGCGCCCATCCCACATGCTGTCAGCCACCTCGACAAAGCCCTTGATGTACAGGTCGAGATGCTCCTTGAAGGACGCCATCACCTCGTCGAAGGAGCCGAAGCGATAGGGATCGGGTGTCTTTGAATCCCGATAGGGGTCCATGGCCTCTATGTACAGCGGCACCTCCGTCTTCAATTCCTGCCACCGGTCGGGGCAGAGCACTCGGTCCAGGACCTCGAGAGCCGAGATCATGGCGTACTTGAACTGCGTTCTTCCTTGAACGTGGACTTCCCAGCATCCGTCAGAGGTGTAGTCCCTGGCATGCTCCGCGGGAATGCCTGCCTTCTCCAGAGCGGGGACGATAACCTCGTCGTTGTAGATGCTGGGCTGGGACAAGCCGGCGCCGATACAATCAGCCACCCACTGGTACAGCTCGGGCGGCGAACCATCGTGGAAGCGCACGTAGAGGGTCGGCTGGGGCATCTTGAGCCGGTAGGTGGCGTTGATGCAGAGGTAGGTCAATGGATTTGTGCCGTCTTGCCCTTCGGGTGTCAGACCGGCCAGCGCCATCGTCGACATCCACATGGTGTACTCGGAAGCCCCGATGAACCTGTCCTGGCCGGTTGTGCCGCCCAGAAAGCAACTCCAGGCACCAATCGAATTGGCCTTCGCCTCAGTCAGACCTTCGCCCGGGCGACCACGCCCGGCCGCCTGTGAGTCGTCCTTCACCACGTCATAGGTTTGCAGTCGATCGTTAAACCTCAGCCACAAGTCGTCTATCAGGTCCTGAGCCTGGTCGATGGTTATCGCACCGGCCTCGAGGTCCCGCTTCAAGTAAGGCCAGAGGTTCTGGTCGAATCTGCCCAATGGCAGCAGGTTCAGTGTGCTGTGGAAGGCGATGTGGGCAAACCAGACGGCCTGGATGGCTTCGTGGAAGCTCTGCGGAGCTTGCTGAAGCAAATGCTGCGAGACTCTGGCGATCTCGCGCAGCTCGCCTTGGCGCGTCTCGTCGGTCTCACCATCGGCAAGCTCTGACGCCAATTCCGCGTACCTTCGGACGAGGGTTCCCAGACCGTCGAGAGAGATAATGACGCTCTCGTACCACGCCTCTTTCTCCGGGCCTGCGCCGTTTCGCCGGACCTCGTCGAGTCCATCCGCGGCCATCCTGCGCAGGCCGGCCAATCCCAGCCTCAGGTACTTGGGATAGCTCGGCGTGAAATGGGCAAACACTGACCTGGTGCCGGTGAGATTCTTACGCGCCGCCTCTCTCTCCTCCCGGGTGGCATATTCCGGGAAGACGGTGCCCCGGCCTGCCGAGTTTTGAGGAGGCAGCCCGACCACCAACTCATGGTCCATGATCTTGACCGGCATCTCGGACAGGACTTTCTGGATGGCAAGGGCTTTTCGTTTGACCAGGGGCAGCTCTACTGTTTCCGCGTCCAGTACTGTGCCGAATAGACCTTCCTGCCACGTCGGCTTCTTCTGGAAGCGGCCTTCCTGTGCCAGCCTGAGCCCTCTCTGGACCCGGGGGCTGAGTTCCAGGTGCTTGCTTGCTGTCTTCACCTGAGTTACCATGATCGGTTCCCCCGTCGGCGCCAGCCCTTTTCCCCAATCGTAGGTTGCGGTTGGTCACCCTGTCAAATGCTTCTACTGCCTGATGACCTGCCACCGAGTAGCCTACCATTCAAAGTGTTGAGGCTCTTGGTGGTGATTCCGGCGGCCGATTGAGAGAGCAGGCCCATTGTCTTGCGCACATGGGGAGGCATCGAGAGACGTCCGCCACATCCCGTGCCTGACCAGCAGGCATGGGGATGCCAGCGGAAAAAGGAACGATTCGCCGTCGGGAGTAGTCCGCGGGAATGAAAGCGACGCCAATGGGCGGTGAACGGGAGGCTTGACACGGGTGCTTCCGATCTCAACTAGTGCACGGGAGGCAGTTGCCCGAGATAGGAAGGGGGGAGCTTCCTGGCCCCCGTGGGAGACTCCCTCAAGTTGCCGGGTCACCACTGAACGAACACAGGGATGTTTGCCCTTTCATGCGTACGTTTGCGCAGGATGGTGATCCCAACCGGAGCGCCAACGGACGAATTCGTCGGCAGCCGCCCAGAAGCTCATTGGAGCCTATTCCTCAAGTTCTTCAATCTGTTGTCTAGCCGCTTCAGTTAATTGGGGATTGTCGCTGAGAGCGATGAACTTCTCGAAGTCCTCTATGGCCTCGATTCGTCTTCCCAGTTCAGTGTAGGAGGCTCCTCGGAAGAGGTATGCTAGAGCGTCCTCGGGGTTGAGTTGAATGGCCGCATCGAAGTTCTCGATCGCTTGCTCGAACTGCTTCAGACTGGTGTAGGCGCGGCCCCGGTTTCTGTAGGCGTCACCAAACTGAGAATTGATACGGATGGCTTCGTCATAGGACTCGATGGCCTGCTCGAAGAGGCTTTCCTCAGCCAGTCTGTTGCCTTGCTCAAACTCAGCGAGGCCTGTGGCCGGAGCGCAAGCAGCGAGGATGCTGCTGACCGTCAGAGCCACTGTGAGCAGAAGGACAATGTGGCATCGACCCATGTGCTCCGCCTCTCCTGTTGATTTGCCGTGGCGTGCGTGTGGCGTGTGTGAAGGATAGCACCAGGAGCGTGGATAGTCAAAGCGGAAATAGAGAAACGAACGATTCTACGGCGGAAACTGACCCATCGCTAAGGCCATCACCCTCACCAAGTCACGAACATTGGGATGCTTGCCCTTCCATGCGTACGAGTATGCGTGACGTGCCCAAATGGTGCACTACTCAGGACGCCGGCATTGCTGGCAGTGGATGCTTCCGCCACACGGTATTTTTCGGGCGCTCCAGTTGAGGTGGCCGACCGATTGCAGTGCGTGTACAATTGGCGTGCTGGTGAAGAGCCACGCAGGGGCGACGTCTTGGCGAAACACGGCAACGGCAGGAGACGAAAAGGAAAAGCGATGGGGGAGTCTGGTCGGCCATCCTGGGCTCTAACCAAGTGACCTTCTCGCCAACAGCTTGACCGGCAGACCACTCAGGATAGGTCGGGCGACCTATCTGGGCCAGATGCACCTATTCCTCTATTCCGCCTGTAGCAGCCTTATCATGATGTTGCCCCCGGATTCGCGGGTGTCGAAGTAGGCAAAGGCACTGCCCGTCTGAGGCTTCCCGCTGAGAACAACCGGCACCGCTCTCTCATCCAGTTTGGCGGTCTCTCTTTCAAGATCATCCACGGTGAAGGCAAGGTCGCTAACGCCCTCGCCTCGGCTGCCAAGGGACTCCCGGTAGACGGCTTCCCCGTCGAGAGGTTGAACGAATTCATACGCCACCGGGCCTATCTGGGCCGTCCTGGTTCTAGCCCTGACCGTGGTACCGGAGACGCTGCCTCCCTCGAGTGCGCTACTGTCTAGCATGATCTCGGGTCCGAGAGCAGCTATGCCCAAGGACTGGTAGTACCCAACGGCCTTGTCCAGATCCCTGACTGCCACTCCCACACCGTAGAATCGCCAGTCGCTTAGCAGGGGATGCGCCAAGTTGTGCGCCTTCCAGGCCTTCTCCCACTTGCGCTGAGGACACCGCAGCGACAGAATGAGACTGCCGAACTCGCGGGTGTCCAGATAGTTCTCGATAATCGTATCATCCTGCTCAAAACTCAGGATAACCTCGCAGCCTTTCTCGACCAACTTGGCGGTTTCCCCCTTGATGTCGGGCACATTGAAGCAGATATGGTTGATGCCCTCGACTTCCACGCTGTCGTTCTGCGTCAGTTCAAGCTGCAGCGAGCCTATCTGGCAGTCTTTGTCCAAGAATCTGTACAATCTGGGCTGTGAGCCGGCCGTTCTGGGCTTGCCGTACGAATAGAACGTAACCGGCCCTCCCCCGACAAGATCCAGATAGACGGGCTGTGGGCCCACGCTTACGCCTGCGGCCACGGATTGGTAGTAATCAAGGGGCTTGTTCCAATCCCTGGCTACCAGTCCGATATGATTGAGCTCCCAGTTGCTCTCCATGGTGTCCCCTCTCTATGTTGACGGTCGCCCCACCCAGCCGACGGGGATTGCAGGAAGTGGCGTCGAACACGACGGCGGTCTTGTATCCCGCACTGCCTTCGGCGGTGCCGACGATCTTTGAGAGCAGTGCCGAGCGTGCCGAGCATCTTCTAGGGCGTCAGCAGAACTGCCGTGTTCTCGCCGCTGTAGCTGGTATCCAGGGCCCTCTGGATGTCCTTCAACTGGAGGACTTCCGAGATCATCGGCCTCGCGTCAATCTGCTTGTGGGCAATGAGGTATAGTGCCAACACCATCAGGTTCCGGGTCTCTGGCCAGCGTCCGCCCAGGACACCCATAACCGTGAGCCACTTCGCCACAAGGTGTCGCGGCTCTATTGTCGTGGTCGGGAGGGCCCCGGCAATGACGATTCTGCTGCCATTCTTGCACATCTCGATCGCCTGGTTCAGGACATCGCCGCCTCTGGTGCATATGGCGACCCCGTCTGCCCCACCATCGGTAAGCTTCCGCACCTCCGCGACAGCATCTACCTCCCGGGCGTCAATGGCAGAGTGAGCGCCGAGTTCAAGTGCCTTGTCCAAGCGGGATCGCACGACATCTACGGCGATGACCGGTGCTGCCCCCAGCAGCCTGGCTGACATCACCCCCAGCATGCCGATCTTGCCGGCACCGATGATCACGGCGGATTGCCCCGGTCGCACTCCGGTAGCTTCCACGGAGCCGAAGCCGGTGCAGAGGGGTTCCACGAATATCGCCTCCTCATCTGTTACGTGGTCGGGGACTTTCTGCACGCCTATTGGAGGGATAAGGAAGTACTCCGCCAAGCACTTGTAGTTGCCGCTTTCGGGGCCGTATGGCAGCGGTACCACGCGGTCACCAACCGCCCAGTCGGTGATTCCCTCTCCAACCTCTGCTATCTCCGCCACGAACTCATGTCCCCTCCCCTCTCCTGCAGGCACTTCAGGCCGGTCAAGGTATTCGAGGTCACTGCCGCAGAGGAAGGCGTATCTCATCTTCAACAGAATCATCCCCGGCTCTGGAGAAGGCGTCGGCACCTCCCTGTATTCCAGCTTCCTCCTTTCCCCGGTGGTAACACAAGCCTTCATCGTATCCTCCTTGTCTCCTTCCTGAACTCAGAGGCATCCTCCAAGCTCTGGTCTGGATACCGCATGAACCCAACCATTGCTGCCGAGAGACACTTCACAAGTGATTTCGCAGCTAGCTCGATTCCCGGTTTGCCCGAGAACCGAAACTGCCGCAACTAGTTAGACTCGGTGTCGCAACAATAGGGTCGTCTTGTTGCACCGCTGTTTGAGTCTATCACAGGTAGGGACGTGAAGGTTCACGAGTCGGACCACGGGGAAGCGTCAGAGAGAACCGCTTCTCAGTTCCCGATAGTGGACCTAAGTTGAATGTCCGGTTCGAGCGATGACCAAGTCTTGAAGCTCCGGCGTGAGGTGAACAAAACGGGCAGAGAAGCCGGTAACTCTAACCACTAGATTCCCATGCTGCTCAGGATGCGCCTTCGCATCGAGGAGCGTCTTCACGTCGATCACGTTGGGCTGAACTTGAAGTCCGCCATTCTCAAAGTAGGTTTCAAAAAGGGCGGAAAGTAGATCAGCAGCGTTTTCACCGGCGACGGCGGAACCATCGAGCGTGATGGTACTCCCGCCAAAGGGAGTGAAGTGGAACGCTGGCTTGAGCTCCCGCATCGAGTTGAGAAGTGCTGTCACCCCTTTCCGGTCCATGCCGTTCACAGCTTGTTGATTCTCACTGACTGGCTCCCCTGCCAACCGCCCATCAGCCGTAGCTCCTGTCACTTTCCCGTGTCCAATGTAGCTCAGGTAGCTATAGATGGCAGGAAAGCAGAGACCAATGTACCTGTCCCGTTGGCGAACAACTTCATGACAGAAGTATAGAGCGACCTCAGCGGCAATGGAATCGACATAGTGATCATCGTTTCCATACTTGGGTAGTCGATTTCGCAACTCAAGGCGCAACTTTTCATGGCCTACGAAGTTATCCTTCAACACTTCATTCAGTTCCTGCAACGACATCCGTTGCTCTTCGTAGACGATTCTTCCGATAGCTGCGAGAGAGTCTGCAACGGTGGCAATCCCTCCACCAAGAAAGGGATGTTGGACATATCCGGTGCCCGTAGGTGGATTCCTGTCAATTGAGTTGATGTCCATAGCCATTTCAACGCAGTCTTTCGCCAACACCGACTCAAGGGAAAAGGGCCGATTACGGACATACTCCTTGTAGTAATTGGAGCGCTCTTTCACCACTCGTTCAACCCAATACGTGATCTGGGCCTTAAATGCACCCATCAACTCATGGAAGGTCTTGAAGGTCTCAGCTTTCCCTGTCTGAGGTCCCATCTGAATCCCGTTCATGGGGTCATAGCCATCATTCAAGGTGAGCTCAAGAAACTTGGGGAGGTTGACCCAGTACTCTCTATCCGGACAAGATCGCCCAGTTAGGCCTGGATTGTTACATCCTACCTGTCCGTAGTCTATTGCATCTCTTGGAGACACTCCGCAGTTTATGTAGGCAGGAATCAACATCTCGTCATTGGCGAATATCAGGGTGTTTGCCCTGCGCGCAACGTCGCAGGCCTTGAGCCAGAGTTCGCGATCCATCCCTCTGGAGTACCGAACAACTATCGTTGGCATCGGCAAATGGAGTTCGTCAATTGCTTCCAAGACCAGGAAGGAGATAGTATTGGCGACATCCTTCCCATCGGTTGTCTGACCTCCAATTGTACCGTATTGAGTGCTGCCGGTGTTGTCGGGCAGTATGGCACCCAGTTCATTCTGCTTGATAAGGAGACACTCCAATAACTCGAGCGCCTCTTCACGGGATATGGCGCCCGCTTCAAGGTCATTCTTGTAGAAAGGGTAGAGATACTGGTCTATTCGCCCCAAAGCGTAGTCTCGGGCTCCGCCAACGTGATGCATAATCAGGTACAGAAACCAGATTGACTGAATGGCTTCGTGAAGGTTCGTGGCCGGATTGGCGGGGACTCTCGCACACACCTCTTTCATTCGAAGGAGTTCTGCTCTTCTGCGAGTATCTTCCTCCTTCTCGAGTAGTTCGCCAATGTAGTCGGAGTACCGCCTCCCAAAGTCAGAGACAGCGTCACATGATATCATTATCCCCTGAAGAAACTGCCTCTTGTTTTCAGCTTCAAGGTCGTTTTCCCTAATCTCTTCCAGTTTGACCTGAGCCTTTTCTCTGATCCCGTTCATTCCCTTCTTTAATAGTTCTTCCCAATCAGGAATTATATGACCGGCATGGCTATACCAGGTAGGGCCAGGGAATGGGAGACTTCTATTCTTCGCGCCAGGCTCCGAATAGGTTTCATTCCTCACCTCTGGATAACCGCCATACGACATTCCTAGCCACAGGTCACGCTCCTCGCGAGCATCAGGATCACGCTCCAGCCGGATTTCGTCCAGGAACTGCTCATCTTCCTCAGTTGGAATAACCTTTCTCACTCTACCGACTATCAGGTCGTCCTCGTCAATCACTACGGAAATACTGGAGAGGATTTCGTTGGTGATGTGAGCATGCCGTATGGCATACGGCTCATCTTCATACCTGCAATATGCTTGTCTAAGCAAGTAGCAGCGCTCGATGAATCTCTCTCTTTCGTCTGCTGAAACGGCCTTATTCCTGAGACTGGCAATCCTATTCGATGTAGTCTCGTCCCTGTGTCTGTCTCTGACACCTGCAATCCTAGTCACTGTAGTCTCCTCCTGGTGTCCATTTCAGCGACCGCCGAGTCATTCGACTATTCTGATGCCCTGCGTCTTCCACCCCCATCTCCCTCAACGATTCAGTTGTTTCGGGAAGGGGCGAGGCAGGCTGGTTACCGTTCAGTCTAGTAGTTGGTGTGGGGGATGTCAACGGGGAGTGGTAAGGTCAAGGGATTAGGTCATAGCCCTGCCAACTCCACATTTTCCCGCCGGAGGACTACGCTCTTCTCGCAGATCTTACACGGGCAGCTATCGACGACAGGATTATGCCCTAGGCTCCGCACAATCTTGCCGCGGCAAACCGGCGGGAAACACGCCTCGCTCTTGTGCTCGGCGAGTAATCTCATCACCGATGAGCATCGCGGGGTACGAGAGCCCCGTTCGTGTCATACCGGCACGTCTGTCAGCCATCGGGTCCATCCCGAGTTTGTCGGCATGCTGCAGAATGCTGTCAACGATTTGCTCCGCTACCTCGACGTGCCATTCAGCCGTCGGCGGCCGGAATGATTCGAATGCCATACCGGGCCCCGGCACGAAGCCAAACGGAACCGGGAACACACCGTGCGACAGACGCTCATCCACCCCCGCGAGGAGCGTCTCCATCGGTTCCATGCCAAGGACCAGATTGGTCAATGTCCCACGGCCCGGACCGAAAATCTCCGTTGAGGCGATCTGCGCCTCCTTCCAATGCTCCTGCGGGCGAGCGTACAAGCTCTTGCCCGGACACACCGCAGCGAAGTAGGCGGGGTCCATCACCTCGAGATCAAATGAGGTTGCGCTAATGCCGAGGTCTCGCCACGTCTCCATTTCTTTGAAATCGTCTGGAGGGTAATTGTTTAAGACCACGTTGAGTTCCGAGAGTACCTTCGAGTCCAGCGTGTCCCGGATGGGTGTAAGCACCGTCTCTAGCAACCGTAGCACTCTGTCGCGAGGTAGTTCGGGTGGCAATCCCCCCCCAAACACGAAGACCGTGCCCCGCCAGCCGTTATCGGTTGCCACCTTCAGGCCCTCGGCTTGTCTCATCGCGTATTCTACCAGTGAGCCGTCGGGCATGTCTTCGGCGCACTTGCGACAATATCGACACGCCTTACCCATAACCCGGTTGTAGCAGGGAGTGTGGAGGAACGAGATGTTTATGTCCGTATGCCCGGCCACATTCGCTGCCACTCCGACCGGGGTGCCGTCGCTCAGCAAGGTGTCCAACCACGGTAGTCGCTCCTGAACTCGGCCCGTCACCAGCACCTCCCCCTCGTACGCGATGGAGATGTCCTCGCCGTCGATGCTCATCTGGAGACGAGAACGCGGGTTGCGCCGTGTGTACATGACGAGATCGCACCCGTCCAGAACGATATTTGGCCCTGTGACCATTGCCGCGTGTACGGGCAAACGCACTCCCTCAGAGTGCATTCGTGCCTTGACGAGAATGTCCTCCTTAGTGATGTACCGTTTCTCTTTACTCATGATTGTCGTCCTTCAATTGATGGTTTTCCGTCTCGTTTTGCCTATTTGCGACCCTGTCTGCCTATACAAGCTGGTATTTCTTCCCGATGGACAGGTATTTGGCCTGGGATTTCCCATTTCAACTCAATGCGGTAGGTACATATGCGCGCTGACGCTGCATGTTGAGGTTCAGTCTAGTGGTTGGTGTGGGGAATGTCAACGGGGCGAATTGACTCACGAATTGACTCACACTGGGCCGGGTCACACCACCACCAACAGGGAAAGCATACCTGTACGCTGATCGTGGCAAGACAAAGAGGGGGACACGGCAACAACGAAACCCTTGTTGCCGCATCCTTCTCTGGTCCGGCCGGCGCCGTCGGTGTTTATCGGTTCCTCAGACAGAAGCTACTTCCCAAGCGGTTGTTCTTCCTCTTCACTGAGCTCATCCATGATGATCTCACCCCTCCCTGCTTCTTCCACGAATTGGTTTCCCGTTCCGGCGGCTGTGTCGACTTGACTCGCCGTCGTCGTCCCTCCCTCACCACCAGAGTGGTCGGTCTCCCGGTATCGGACATTTCACGATGGATGTCCTTTCGGCGAGACCGGTTCTCATAGTCTAGGGGCATCGTCCGGGAGTGTCAGGGCGTGCGTGGCGATGTTGGAAACAGGAACGATTCTCTGAGCCCGGAGTCCAACGTTCTGCCAGAAGCCACCCGCATCACTGTCTATTCGGGACCGTCTGAGTTGCCGCCATTTTGCCAACACTCTTGTTGGCACTGGCCGACACCAGGCACCACCATCAGGTACAAGGGGCTTTCGGGGATCCCGCCAGTTGAGCCTGAGTGCTACCCGATGTCATGCGTCGGCAGCCACCACCATGAATTCGTAAAC
>JAZFSU010000298.1:0-2466 GCA_036446335.1 Dehalococcoidia bacterium
GGGATTCTATGCCGGTTTCCTCTTCGGGGCTGGCCTATCAAGTCCATAGTGATATTCGTCATAATCAATGTGGCGATTCGATTCTGTAGCTGAACCCCGTTCAGGATATCGAACCCCTCAGATGCGATTCTGAGCCTCGAAGCTGCTACACTCGACCATTCGATCAGGTACTGAAGTAGCTTAGCCCTTCAAAAACAGCACCAGTAACAGTTGCTGCTACGACGACCAAAGCGAGAAATCGCCAGAACCTGCTTTGACTCGCCTTATATTCCTTCAATTGCTCTCTTGCTATTTCTGTCTGCTCGTCTGGTGCTCGTCTGATGATCATCTCTGGGATATGTCTCATCCTCTCCATTGCAATCCCCTTTCTGACATGTTTTCGTCCTAGACTATCGCACAGCAGGCCAGTGTGCAAGGGACAGGCGAAGCCAGATAAACAAAAGGACAGGGCAAAACCCCGTCCTCTCGTCCTGTCATGGTACCCTATTGATCTTCAAATATCAGTTTACAGTGTCCCTGCACGCTTCGCATGCACAAGAGGGGAAAGGTGCCGGCTGCAGCTGGCGCAGTATTCCGAGTCCTGCTTCGATCCGACCAAGTGGCCCATGTCTCCCAACTCGCGAGACCGCTCTATCGAAAGAAGCGGATCACCCTACCCGTGGTGACCGCAATGATGTCCTTCTTCATCCCCATGGCACTCCTTGACCTGCTCGGGACTGCACTCCTCCGGCTCACGCACCGGGTTCTCCGCATGCTCACACCCATGGTGGCAGTGTTCCTGACACATCCGTATGGCCTCCTTCAAGTCGCCTGTCTTCAGAATCATCCCGGCTGTCGCCCCGCAGTCTCCATCATAACACAAACCCCCGCTGGCGGCCCGGCAGTTTCGGAGCAGGCGGGTCGGCGGGGTTGCAATCAGCAGCGCAATGGCAGATAATACGCCAACGATGGGCACTGGTTCTGGAACAAGCAGCGCGAGAAAGGGGTCACATGGAGACGATCGACATCGACGGCAAGGCGGTCACGATATGCGAGACTTCCAGCTGCGAGCACAACACGGGCCACGCTCCTCCGAACGGCCAGGAGGTCAGGGTGTGCGGCTTCGAAGCCAAGTCATGGATCGGCGGAAAGAAGCCGATCCGCGACTGCTCTCACAAGGCCTCGGTGGTCAACCTGCTCGCTGAAGAAGGGCGATCTCGGCACCGGTTCGACGATGAAGAAGGTGTGCGGGTGTTCGACGAGATGTTCTATCCGCCTGAGGACCCTGAGAAGGACTCAGACTAGCGCGGCGTTCCAGCCTCGATTTCGGAGGTCATCGCCCGGACCCTAGCATATTCTGGGCAGTTGCTCCCCCACCATCATGTCTACGATTCGCGATGCGCCCAGGGCAGTCTTCATCACTACCCGCCCGGCACGCTCCGACACCACCTCTCCAATCAGGGCTGCCCCAGCCCCATACTTATGACGTCGCATCGCCTCGAGTAGTCTCTCCGCCCCATCCGGGGCCACCACCGCCACCAGCTTGCCTTCGTTGGCCACGTAGAGAGGGTCCAGGCCCAGCAACTCGCAGGCAGCCCGCACCGGCTCCCCGACCGGTATCGCGTCTTCCTCGATACTGACGCCCACGTTGGAGCTTGCGGCGAATTCATTGAGAGTGGTGGCCAGGCCGCCCCTCGTGGGGTCGCGGAGACAACGAATCTCGGCCCCCGTGTCCAGCATGTCAGCCACTAGCCCGTTCAGGGGAGCGCAATCGCTCTTCACCGGGGACGAAAACCTCAGCCCCTCGCGTTGACTGATGACCGCGATTCCGTGCTCGCCTATGGGGCCGCTGAGAACAACCTTGTCGCCCGGTCTTGCTTTGGAAGCCGAGATGTGCACGCCGGGCGCGACTACCCCGACGCCGGCGCTGTTGACGAACAACCCGTCGGCGCTGCCTTTGTCCACCACCTTGGTATCGCCCGCCACCACCGCGACTCCGGCCTCCGAAGCCGCGTCGCGAACGGACTCCATCACTCTGCGCAGGTCAGAGATCAGCAGCCCTTCTTCGATTATCAGGGATATGCTCAGGTACTTGGGCTCAGCCCCGCTCATGGCCAGGTCGTTCACAGTGCCACACACTGCGAGCCTGCCGATGTCCCCACCGGGGAAGAAGATGGGGCTGACCACGTAGCTGTCGGTTGTGAAGGCGAGACGGCCGCCAAGCTCGAAGACAGCGGAGTCCTCAAGCCCGGCAAGGATGGGGTTGTCGAGCAAAGGAACGATGGTCTGGGCCACCAGATCGTGGCTGAGCTTGCCGCCACTCCCGTGGGCCATGAGAATCCTATCCTCCATGGCCATCTCCATACTGATAATAGCTGGAGCAGCTTCCCTCAGACGAGACCATGCACGGCCCCACCGGCTTTTCGGGATCGCAGACCGCACGAAAGAGCCGGCAGTCCGGAGGCGTTCTCACGCCGCGAAGGATGT
>JAZFSU010000299.1:0-2631 GCA_036446335.1 Dehalococcoidia bacterium
TAGTAGCCGTATTCCTGCTCGTACTGGGTCAGCCACACACCATGCTCAGCGACCTCCTCGTTCCACAGGGGGCCGCCGGTCCCGCCTTCTTCCATGAAAGCTGCTTCGATGTTCGCGACGCCCGTTATGACCTCGGCGTTGCTCGCCAGTACGCTAACATCAGCCATTCTTTCACCGAAGTAGGTCTCGATCTGGGACTTCTTGATGTCTCGTATCGCCGTCAGCTTGGCGTACTCCCCGTCCGTTATGGCGGTGGAGGCGCTTGTGTAGCTGATGATCCCGACGATCAGCGCCGGGAGCGCGCCCACCAGGACGAAGAAGAGAATCAACTTCCCCTTGATGGACCTGATGAAATTGATCTTGTTTGACTTTCCTTCCGCTTTGACCACTATGAATACCTCCCTTTCTCGGTTGTACTGTCTCCAGAGTGACTGTTATGCCTTTGCTGGCCACCGGCCGTGTTGCCTGTCCAATGCCTCACGGCGCTCCTTCATCTGTCATGCTCATCCCCCCTTCCAAGCCCACCTCCCGGGGCTTCGATGTGATGTATGTCGCAGTCACGACTATTCTTCTCCATGATAATTTCAGAGGCTGAGCCCCGGCGGTCGCCAGGCCGGTACGCACTCGCCTCCTCATCGAGATACTGTCTCGATCGCGTCCTTCCACTGATCATGTTCATCATCAACTGATACTGACCTCCCGCCATGGTTGCCAGCTGCGCAGGACAATGCAGCTAAGATGCGTGTCAGCTCACAGAAATGAAGTCTAGAGGACTGCTATAGCGAAACCGTCAAATGAAAATCAAGAAAGTATCAAGATGTCTCGCAGGTGAACGTTGCCGGGTGAGAATCCGCAGGAAAACACGGGCGCATTCGTGAAGACCGTCTAACGGAGCAACGGGGTCCAAACTGGCCTGCCCGCATTATCCCAGCACTCCGTGGGGCGCAAACTCGCATGGCGTGCGGATCGCGACGGGTAGGATCGAGAGGGCCAGTCCTGCGGAACACCCGGAGATAGCCCAAGGACCGTGCTGCGGTCCGGCCCAGGTCTAGCGTGGCTTTGCCAGCGAGTACCCTATACCGGCTTTGGTGCGGATGAGTTGCGGATTGCCCGGGTCATCCTCGAGCTTCTCCCGCAGGCGCCAGATGTGCGTCCGGAGGCTTTCCACAGCCCCCGGATACTCGTCACCCCACACAACCTCGGCAATGCGCGAGTGCGCAACCACATTGCCCGCGTTTCTCATGAGGCACTGAAGCACTTGCCCCTCGATGATCGTCAGGCTTACCTCTCTCCCGCCGTAGGAAACCTGGGACGTTGATGGATCAAATCGCAACGTCCCGCACACTACTGGCATGTCCCCGTCATGACACGGCTGCTTCCGCAGTTGGGCCTGTAGCCGGGCCAGCAGTTCCTTCTGCTTGAACGGCTTCGTCACATAATCGTCCGCGCCCCACTCAAGCGCTTTGACGACGTCTTCCTCTCCCGTCCTCACGGTCATGACAATGATAGGCACCCGAGAGAAGAGACGAATCCTTCTCAGGACATCGAACCCACTTATGTCAGGAAGTCCAAGATCCAGGATGACCAGATCGGGGTCCTCTGTCTCAACCTTGTCAATGCCGACTTCTCCGCACCTTGCCGGGACCAACTCAGCCTCCGGCCAGAGTATCTGAAAGGCAAGGTCCATCGATTTCACGATCTCCTGGTCATCCTCTATGATGAGCACTTTCCACAGCCTGCTGTCCTTGTCGCTCGGCCGCGCCTGCTGAGTCACGGACTCGAGTGGAAGCGAGAAACCAAAGGTCGAGCCCTGGCCCGGATGGCTTCTCACCCATATCTCGCCTCCGTGAAGCTCCACCAGAGTCTTGGCAAGGGCAAGGCCCAGGCCCAGTCCGCTGAAGCGGTCTCTGTCCCTCGCCACACGGTGGTACGGCTCAAACAACCGCTCCTGATCGCTCTTCGAGATCCCCGGGCCAGTGTCCTGCACCTCAACTACAACACTGGATCCGCTCTCCCGGGATCGCAAAGCGATCTTCCCGCCCTCGGGTGTGAACTTGAATGCGTTGGTAAGCAAATTGGCCACGATCTGGTTCACCCGAGCTGCGTCAGCGTTCACCAGGGGAAGAGAAGAAGGCAGGTCAAGGACCAGAGACTGCCCCTGGCTCGCAGCTACCGCAGCCATTTCGCTGCCCGCGTCACGGAGAAGTTGCAGGATGTCCAGTGACTCGAGCTTCATCTCGAGCATGCCGATCTCACCCCTTGCCAGATCCAGAAGTTCTCCTATCCTGCTGTCCAGGTTGGCGGCGCTCCGGTTGATGTTCTGCGCCAGGCCAAGCAGAGGCTCTTCACTGAGCTGAGAAATCAGCAAGTCGCTGGATGCGAGCACGGAGGTCAGCGGGGTTTTCAACTCATGAGCCAATGTCCTGGCAAACTGCACCCTCTTGTTGAACTCCACCTCGAGCTGCTGCCTCAAGCCCCTCTCCTCCTCGTAGAGCTCCCTCAGGCGCTGATCCGCCTGCTCGCGCTCTACGATCTCCGACAGCAGCTTGTCATTAACACCCCGGAGCTCGTCAGTGGTATTCTGGAGCTGCTCATTGGCAGTCCGAAGCTCCCCGGTGCGTTCGTCGACCA
>JAZFSU010000300.1:0-19135 GCA_036446335.1 Dehalococcoidia bacterium
TGGACGCCATCGAAGACGCCGATTGCCAGCGCCGTATCCCGACCGGGCGACGACCCGACTAGCTCCGCCTCTAGCTGCATGACACCTTCCCCAAGCGAAATCGACGACGCGAGGACGCGAAACGGTCAGTGGTAGTATAACAGAAACGCCCAAGCGGGCCCGGGCCGTGTTTCGAGCCTCCGAGGTGTCTAAATGCTAGCACAGGGAGACCCCAGCGTCAACCGACGGCGGCAAGGGACGAAGCGTGTTCAGCGGCTGGCGCCGTCTGGTATAATGGTTGCTGTGCCAGCGTAGCTCAGTTGGCAGAGCAGCGGTTTCGTAAACCGCAGGTCGTCAGTTCGAATCTGACCGCTGGCTCCATCATTCACGCCTGACTCCGGATCATTTGCCGCCATTTTGCCGCCATTCTTCTCCTCAGGCGTAAATCCAGACCAGAGAACCTCGTCCATCTTCTTCATTGCCGCCCGCTGCTGGCCGCCAATGATGTGTCCATAGGTGTCCATCGTGAAGGCCACCGAACTGTGTCCCATCATGTCGGATATGACCTTCATGTTGACGCCGGCGAGCAGCATCATGCTGGCGAAGGTATGTCGCAAGTCATGGAATCTGGTATGCGGGAGACCCGCCTCCCTGACGATCCTGGCGAAGCCGTGGGTCAGTGAGCTGGCGTCAATCGGGCTACCATCGTAACGACTGAATACCAGGTCGTCACCGGAAAGAGTGTAGCCCAGCATGTCGAAGTGAGCCGCCCTCTCCGTCCAGTACTCCCTGAGGAATGAAGCCAGAGACGGCGTCATGTCGAGTGTCCGTCGGCTGTGCTTGGTCTTTGGCTCCTTGAAATAGTACTGGCCGTTCCGCCGGTAGAGCGAGCGTGTCACCGACACCGTCAACATGCCCAGGTCGATGTCCTTCCAGCGCAGCGCCAGGAGTTCGCCCTGACGCACCCCGATGCTGACGGCTGTCAAGGTCATGGGGAACCACTCCCACCTACGGGCGACTCGGAGAAGCTCGGCCAGTTCATCGACATCGAGCGTCCGCATCGTCCTCGGCCGCAACCTAGGCGGGTCGACAAACTCGGCGACATTGCGGACAACCAGTCCCTGCCTCACCGCGTACTTGAGTGCCGAGAAGAGTGCCCGATGCGTATGGTGGATCGTCCGCTCGGACAGCCCTCCCTCGCCATCAACGCGACCCTCGGCACGGAGTTGCGAGTAACACGCCTGGATCTGGTCCGGCCGCAGCTTTGCCAGCGGAATTCTGCCAAGTCTCGGAACAAGCTGGTGACGAATCAGCGACCCGTACCTGATGACGGTGTTCTCGGAACAATTCGTCACCACGTAACCGGCGTGCCACTGGTTGAGAAGGTCCCCCAGCGTCATGCGACTCGACTTCCCGCCGAGTCCTTTGTCCAAACTGACTATCAGCTCCGAGAGTCGCCGCTGGGCATCTCGCCGGCCGCCTCGGACAGTAGCATACACTCGCACACGGCGGCCGGTCGCCGGATCTCGTTCGCCGTCAGCAACAATCTCCCAACTACCCTTGGATCGCTTCCTCATATGTCCGCGCATTCTCCGCCCCCTCTCCGCACCAGGATCATCCCGATCAAACGGGGCAAAACCGGCACGTCGTGCTGTACAACGTCGCTTTCAACTGCATGCCGTCGAGTTGAGCATCCAACTCTTCGGCGGTCCTCAGCATCCGCCGAACGGTGGTCCGCAGCTTCTTCGCATCGGCCTGCTTCGACAGTGACTCAACCGCCTCGCGGCAGCCGGCGACACGCGCTGCGGCCTCTTCCCCACTGTCCACCTCACAGATGCGGCGCTTGTCCTGTTCGACAATGAACACCTGTTTCCCCTCGCGTTCCAAGGCCCGGTAGGTGATTGATTCGGTGGCAATGCCGATACTGCCAGTCAGGCTTCTCTTCCATATTGCATCCAGTACTCCAGAAGATATCTTCTCCTTCACACCGTCACCAGATCGCTTTCGAGTCTTCCCACTCTCCCCCCAACCGGCAGAAAGCCTGGCTGCGGCGGTACCGACAGCTGCGTCGATGTCGGAGATCAGCTGCCGGCACTGGTCCCAATCCGCTTGCCACTGTTTCAACAGAGGCCAGCGCACCGTTCCCTTTGTATGTTCCTGCAGCGACTCGAGTCGCCACTGGGCCTGACGTTCCCGGCGCATACGCCTATGGCGGGCAACGTGCTCGGGGACGGGGGCGTGGGCTTCCTGCGAGAGCCCTGCTTCCCGTGCGAACACTGCTTCCCGCAGCAGCTTTGCTACATGCTCGGCACCAGTGACCTTGAAGACCGGGGCCTCCGGAAGCACCAAACTGGCGGCAAGGCCTTCAGCGGTTTCGACGGTCGAATCAACATGTCCCCGGTATTCATCCCTGGCGGCCTCGCGCCTGGCCAAGTCGAGATTCTCGGTCGACTGCGCTCGTGCCCAGCGGTCATAGACTCTCTGGGCAACTCTGCGCGGGATCCTCGCTCCGCTCTTCTCTGTGATGTTTTCAATCGCCAACCAGCTGGCGCCGCCCTGGTGAAGCTTGATGACGTTGGCAATCTGTTCATCTGTAAGGTTGGTTCGGGCCAATGTGTCGTCTCCAGCATCTGATGAAAGGATTCTAGCATTGTCGCGCAACAATGTCAATAGATTTCTTCACAAGTTCAACGGTCAGCTCGTGCCCCCTTTAGTGTCAATTTATAGTCAAGTTGACATAGTTACCCCATTCCATATATACTACTCCGGTGCAACGAGAGACCAGCTGTTCATCAGCCGCAGGGAGGGAAGCATGGGTGCTGCAGAAGAGAGAAAGCTAACCTACACGATTGAGGAAGCGGCGGCACTACTGGGAGTGGGTCTACATAGCGCTTACGCGGCAGCCCATCGCAACGAGATTCCGGTCATCAGGGTCGGCCGGCGGATGCTGGTGCCCAGACTGCCACTGCATCGACTGCTCAATGCGGACAAGACGGAGGAACCAACGAAGAACACGGAGTGGCCGGCGAGGACTGCCAGAGGAGAAAGATGCCGTGAAGTTCTTTTGGTCAAGACGCAAGAAGAAACCACCGAGGAAGCGCTCCCCAGACCAAGAACTCAGGAGGCAGGAGGCCAGGCGGAAGAAGCTCGCCACCGACATACTGGAGGACCTTGCCAAGAACAGTCCTCAGGTCCAACAAGCGCTAGTTGCGGCTGAGTTTGGGCTCGAGCTCCCCGTGCTGGACCCAGTGGCCGATGCGCAGAAGAAGTTCCATCTCAGAGTGTTCGAAATGCTCGACCAACACCTGGACCGCTTCCCCGAACACGCCGAACCACTCCTAGCCCGAGTACTCCGAAACAAGTTGGACGAATTGACTCCGGAAGAACAGAGAGACAAACGGGGACCGAACGAGCGCTTCGAAGACGAGGTCCGACGGATGGAGCGGTGGGGCGAATTCCTGAAGAAGCAGGCCGCCGGCAAATGGCAGGACGAGCTTCCGGGAGTATTCGTAGCGTTTGCCAAGGCCTTCGCAGAACGACAGACTGCTGCGGCCACCAACGCAGCGGGCCCCAGCGTTCCGGCGAAGACGGATGGCTCCGAGTTGAAGGCGCCCAAGCCCATCTTCCTTCGCCCAAAAGCAGAAGGAAGCGCGCCGCCGGCGGGCGGGATTGATAATCCGAAATCCCAGGGCAGTGATTCTTCGGCACAGACCGTCGGTCAGCCGGATTCGTCACCACCTGTAGGCGACGGGCAGCCTCCGCAAGAAGAGAGCGGCCAGCAGTGCTAGGCGCCGGCAACTCAGGATTCGGCATGATGGTGGGGCATCACCGGTTGCCCCACCGTAGGGTGGTCTGACGGATCGAGACGACCTGCGCAGGAGAGAGGCAAAGCGATCGGAAGGGCAGACGAGCACGGCTTGATGGCTGACTCTTAATCAGCAGGTCGGAGGTTCAATCACTGCTGGCGATGGCTGACAACAACTCTCGTCGGCGTCTCACCGGCGTCTGGGCAGGACGCCGAGGATATCGTCGGGCAAAACCACTCCTCTTCCGCATCTCCGTCCCGCAGTCTGATCCGGTCTAGTTGTCTGCACGCCTATGGTTCCGGCCGAACTTGCAGAGCCCACGCTAGGCGCCTACTTCTTCATCCAGCTCCATGCCGTAGACCTCAGCGAAGGCCACCCGCAGCAGATTGTGAGTGGCCTCCACCATTGTCAAGCCCTCCTCTTTGGCGTACAACTTGATGATTGTGTGCGTTCTTTCGCTCACGATAAGGTGTTTCTGGTTCTTACCCACTATGTATTTGCGCATATTCGGTGCCTATCATTAATACTTCTATTAACTACGCTCAGAATACAGTCTATCGGCCTGCCTAATCGTTGTCAATATCCTGCTTCGTGCCGCTAATCGTCACCATTTCGGCCCGATTGCGACACTGTTCTGCAGGATATTGACACCCCCGGCACATTAGCGACCTCAAAGATGCCCCGCTGGCGACGTTCCTGCAACTTGCGAGCAGACATCGGTGAAGTGGGATCGCTCATGTCCTGTCCACAAAAGCAGCGGCGATTAAAGGTGACGCCCCGTGGCTGCCGTGAACTGGTCCAAGAGTTCGCCGTTCCTTTTCCTTGAGGGGGCAAGATGCTGATCCCGTATCGCCTCAACACATTCCAATATGCTGCCTCGCGCCATTTCGCCTCCCTTGAGTAACACCTATTCTTGGTCGATTCGACCGGTTGACATCGTGCGCCTGCGCTAGTAGAATCACCAGAAGGCGTCAATACTGGCTCACGAGCCGAACCACCACAAGACAGGCGGAGTCCCGGCTTGGCTTGATGGCATAGACCGCCAGCGTTCGTTCCGGTCTGAGATAGCAGCGACCTTTGCTGCGAAGAGGGTGTTTGTGACTGGCTATGTGGTCAGGCGTGTACTACTGATCTTCCCCACCCTTCTCATCGCCAGTACCATTGTATTCATTGTCATCCGGCTCATTCCCGGTGACGTTATTGACGCACTGGTGGATGAACGGGCCGGTTCCGCGGTCGAATATGACCGGGCGGCTCTTGAGGCTGCTCTGGGGCTGGATGTGGCGATACATGTTCAGTTTGGCCGCTGGCTGGGTGTTGTTCCTTTTCCCGACGGTGTTGGGTTCAATGGCATTCTGCAGGGCTCTCTCGGAAAGTCCCTGTGGCAAGGTTACGATGTGACCGACGCGCTGATGCGGAGACTCCCGGTAACCTTTGAGCTTGGCCTCATGGCTATCGTGATAGCGGTACTCATATCCTTCCCTGTGGGTATCTATTCCGCGATACGGCAGGAGACATGGCTCGACTACCTGGGACGTAGTATCGCCATAGCCGGTCTCGCTATTCCCGGCTTCTGGCTAGCCATCATGGTTATCCTGTACGGCTCAGTCCTGTGGGGTTGGTCACCACCGATAATCTACATTCCCCTGGGGGAGGACCCGCTTGGGAATCTGGAACAGTTCATCATCCCGGCCGCCCTCATGGGCCTCGCTATGTCGGCAACGAACATGAGGATGACACGCACGATGATGCTGGAGGTGCTGAGGCAGGACTACATCAGGACTGCCTGGGCCAAGGGACTCAGAGAAAGAGTCGTCGTCGTCAGGCACGCCCTGAAGAACGCGATGATCCCGGTCATCACCATAATCGGAATGCAGCTGCCCATAATGGTCGGCGGCGCCGTCATTATGGAGCAGATATTCAACCTGCCCGGTCTGGGCCGTCTAATGGTGGATGCGGCCGGTCGGCGAGACTACACGGTACTCTCCGGGGCGATGCTCCTCATTGCCGGAGTGATATTGGCGTGCAATCTCCTGATTGATCTAAGCTATGCGTGGCTGGACCCGAGGATTCGGTATAGATGATGCAGAGCAAAGAGATGTTTGACGGCACAACAGACGCAGCGTCAGCGCAGATGACTGAGCGAAAGAGACGATTTTTCCTGGCGGACTTCTTTATCAGGCTGGTCAGGGAAAAGCCACTGGCTACTGTCGGTGCCGTTATTGTGCTCGTGCTACTCATTACCGCCGTCTTTGCCCCGTTCCTGGCTCCCGATGGATTCAACGAGACCAACGCCTATGCAAGGCTGCAACCGCCATTGACCGAGAGGGCGGACCAACCGGGTAGGTACTGGATGGGAACGGACAATGTGGGGCGGGACATATTCAGTCGTATCATCTGGGGGGCTCAGATATCTGTTCAGGTAGGCCTGTACGCTACCCTGCTGTCAGTAGCTGTCTCTGTCCTGATAGGTGTTACATCAGGATTCATCGGCGGCAGATTCGATATGATCGTGCAGAGGTTCGTCGATGGCTGGATGTGCTTTCCCGGGATTGTCGTTCTCATAGTGGGAGTGACCATTCTCTCACCGAGCATGTGGACTATCATAATCCTGCTCTCATTGGGGGGCATTGGTGGTTCAAGGGCAGTGAGAGGGCCCGTTATCGGCATCAAGGAAAATATGTATGTACAGGCAGCGATTGCCACTGGCGCCCCGACACGGTGGGTGCTTCTGCGACATATCCTGCCCAATATCATGGCCCCCCTGATCATCATCTTCACGACACGTATGCCAGGCATGATTCTCGCTGAGGCTGGCATCAGCTTCCTCGGGCTCGGTATCGCCCCGCCAGCTCCTTCCTGGGGAGGCATGCTCAGTGGCCCGGGAATGACATACATGTACAGAGCCCCATGGATGGCTATCTGGCCCGGAGTTGCGTTGAGTGTCGTGGTTTACGGCATCAGTGTCTTCGGGGACGGAGTAAGAGACATACTGGACCCAAGACTTAGAGGTGGCCTGGGCCGCTACGCAGTGGCGCCGAAGAAGATCAAGAAGGCGAGGAATGGAAGTGCCGGTGAAGCGGCGTAACCCACCTGGCCGCCTTCTGGGGCAGGCGCCAGGAGAGATCGCGGCTATTCGGAGCGGGCACGACGAATGAGCCCACCGAGCTGGCAAGGGGGAAGCGATGACTTGACAAAGCCGACGGGATGGGGCCACAATGTTAGCTTAGGACAAGTCAGTGAGACTGGCAGGCGAATTTTCGAAGAGGAAGAAGGGGAAGCAATGACAAGAAGGAAGAAGACCACCTGGCTGATTCTCGGTTGCCTGATGGTGGCAGCCTTGGTTCTGTCCTCCTGCACGGCGGCATCTGAAGAGCAGCCAGCGCAAACCGTCACGGGTACGGTGACACAGCCCGCCGCGACGACAACCACGCCGACGACAACCGACACCACCCCGACCACGACCACGCCCGTCGCTGCAGTAGACACAGGACCCAAGTACGGCGGGAAACTCGTCATCGCCATGGGTGCTGGCCCGAGGTCATTCGACCCGTCGAATACCTTCTACTCCACGGGCTGGTACATGAACCAGGTCTACGAACGCCTGTTGATGGGAGACCTGGACGCGGGCCCGCGGGGAACCGATCAGTTCCCCTTCGCCTACTGGTGCGCTTTCCCCGACACTGTGGTAGAAGGCTCCCTGGCCGAAAGCTGGGAAGTGATTGACAACCCGCTGAGCGTAGTCTTCCACCTTCGCGAAGGGATCATGTGGCAGGATATTCCGCCGACCTTTGGCAGGGAGTTTGTCGCTCAGGACGTCGTCGAAAGCTACCAGTGGTGGCAGTTCGACCGGCCCGAAGCCTCAGCGGCACAGGCTGATCCTGCCGTTGCCTCGGTGGAAGCCCTGGACAAATACACGGTCAGGTTCAATCTCAACCGCTGGATACCCGACTGGATGTGGGACTTCGGCTGGGGCCTTTTCACGATAGTGCCCAAGGAAGTCACCGACGCGGGGATCGACGACTGGCGGAACGCTGCCGGGACGGGGCCATTCATACTCGATGATTTCGTCCCCGACGTTGCCGCGAGCTACGTGAGGAATCCGAACTACTGGGGCAGCACCGTCATTGACGGCAAGGAATACGAGATACCGTTCATAGACACTCTTCAGTATGTCAACATCTCGGACTCCACCATTGCGAACGCGGCATTCCGCACCGGCCAGACGGCCATACAGTGGGCCGTCGGCTATGACGCAGGGCTGGAACTCGAGGCCACGGCCCCCGGGGTGCTGAGGCTGGACTACCTGGATTCCAATACCAATCACCTCACCATCAACACGGAAGTCGCACCGTTTGACGACCTGAGAGTCCGGAAGGCGCTGAATATGGCGATAGACCGGGATGCCCTCCTCGAGGCGTTCGGCGGTGGTGCGATACTGAACTACCCCGCGAAGAGCAGCAGCCCGGCCTACACTCCGATAGAGGACCTGCCGGCAGATGTTGCGGAGAACCTCACCTACGATCCGGTGAGAGCCAGGGAGCTTCTTACCGATGCCGGCTACCCCAATGGCTTCGAGACCAAAATCCTGATCCAGAACTCCGGCTGGGAACCCAAGATGTCGATGATTGCCAACGATTGGACTGATATCGGCGTCATAACCACACTTGACCTCCAGGTCCAACCGGCCTTCAACGATGTCGTGTTCGGTCACAACTACGAGGGAGTGATCTCCGTAGGCCTGGGGGGCTGCTCAATCTGGTGCATCTTGAACACTCTGGGCTACGTAGACAGGATAGACGCCGACACGGGCGAGACGTTCCGCGACTGGAGGTCAGGCTACACCAACAACTGGGACGACACCGTGTTTAATGACCTGCACGGCGAGGCGCTTCTTGAGACAGACCTCACGAGGTCGATGGACTTGCTGAAGCAGGCCAACTATCGGGTTCTCGAGGATCTTCCGATCATGCTACTTCCAACCCACTACGTGTCGCAGTTCTGGTGGCCGTGGGTCAAGAACTACTACGGAGAGAACGCGACCGGCTACTTCGCCCGGGAACAGATTTACGCTACCCTGTGGATTGACGAGGACCTGAAGAAAGAGATGGGGCACGACTAGCCCTGACCTCGGTTAACCCATGACTCGAATAGCGGGGTGCGATGAGAATTCATTGCACCCCGCTTCATGTGCCCGGGAAATGGAAGGAGACTGATCGATGAGTGTGCACGGGTTGTCTCTGGAAGGAAAGGTGGCCATCGTTACCGGGGCTGCCGGGGAAAGGGGGGTAGGTCGGGCGATTGCCCTGGCTTTTGCCGAAGCTGGGGCTGATGTCGCCGTCTGTGACAACGTGGTCGACGTTCATGACCGCAATCTGAGGGCGAGGGCCGAAGAGATCGACAAGCTTGGTCGGCGTTCTCTAGCCATACAGGTTGACGTCACAAAGAAGAGTGATGTTGACAGCATGGTCCAGAGAGTGACGGATGAACTCGGTCCTGTTGACATTCTGGTTAACAACGCCGGCACTATCAAGTTCTCCACCTTGCCTGAGACTGACGAAGAGTCCTGGGATAGTGTTGTGGACGTCAATCTCAAGGGCTGCTTTCTCTGCTCAAAGGCAGTAATCAAAGGAATGATGGAGAGAAGGAGCGGCAGCATCATCAGCTTTTCCTCAGTAAACGCCCTGTCCGCGGTTGCAGGCAGGGCCAGCTACTGTGCCGCCAAGGCAGGCGTCATTATGCTTGCCAGGTCGATGGCCCGGGAGTTGGGCAGTTACAACATCCGGGTCAACGTTGTTGCACCGGGCGCGGTTGAGACGGATATGGCTCTGCACGTCAGGTATGAAGGAGGCGACCGGGAGAGGCCCGCCGAGCTTGATGACCCGGAACGAAGCCAATTCGGCCCTCAGTTTGGGGAGCGGGTGCCGCTGGGTCGTCCAGCTGAGCCAAGCGAGCTTGCCAGCGCCGTCCTATTCCTGGCTTCCGATGCCGCGAGCTATATCACCGGGCATACTCTTGCTGTCGATGGCGGTATGCTGGCCTAGTTGATTCTCGGCTGTCTCTGCTGGCAGGTGAGTAGCCAGTCCGGCAGTGACGATGAAGGCGTCAGCGAGGCCGTCCACTGCATCGGCAGGCCAAGGCCGGCGGCGAGCACCCTGCTGGCAGCGGTCGGGGCATTGGCAAAAGAAAGGCGGCGATTGCTGCCGGGGCTGCTGGCGAAAAGGAAACACGTCGGACGTTCCCCTTTACACTGGAGCATCCACCCCAGACGGTATGCCACTTCGAAATGCTCGACTACCCCAGAGAAAGAATCTGATAGAGCCATTGACCGCAGCAGTGCAGCATGCTCTCCGAACCTCGTAAGCCAATTCTTGACAGCCGGGGCATGCCGCGATAGAATATCGGTTACACTCCCGTGACTTATGTGCTGAGAAGTAATGGGCACACATCGTTGCAAGCCCGACGGGCTGGACGGAGTCGCCGTGGCGGCCATGACTGTTGGAGCCCACAGAATGCGTGTGCTCCTGAGGTTGGGTAGAGGAGGGAGGTGCCCCCAGATGAACTCACGAAAAGGGAAGTGGACCCTCATGAAAACGGCACTGCGCGTGGCACTCATGAGCATGCTCTTGCTCCTTGCCAGCTGCGGCGGCGAAGCGGCAACAGAATTGCAGGTGTCCAGCGTGAGTCTGTGGCCCCCCAACTGGGTCCAACGGGCTGACTACGTGAAGAAGGTGGCGGTTGCCATCACATTCAACCGGGCGGTGGATGAGAGTTCGATAAGTGCCCCAGGCACGTTGCAGATTGACGTTAGAGGGAGCTTGACGGGAAATACCGCCTCGACCTTGCCGGGGACTGTCCAGTTCTCTGGAGATTCCAAAACGGCTGTCTTCATTAGCGATGAGACTCTGGCCGATCTGATCGACTACCAGGAAGGGGAGACTGTTCATTACACGATCACGGTGATTGGCACCACGACTGGATCGGGAGTGGCCGACTCCAACGGCATGGCCCTGGATGGCGACGCTGACGGGAATCCCGGGGGCAACTACTCGGGATCCGCCAGGAGAGTGCCATAGGATGCACGAGATCAGCGCGCGTTGGCGGGGACGATGGGGAATGCCCTGGAACACAAGTGTCCAGGCGGAGTTGGCTACTTGAGGACCCTCCTGGGAGGGTTGGTGCTTGCCCTGCTGTTCCCGGTGGCATCGGTGGTGCTCCTCGCCGAACCGGCTCAAGCCGACTGATGCACCGAGACGCTTAGGCTGACGGTCGAGGTCAGCCCGGAGGGTGGCGGCGTCGTCGTGGTGGCGCCTCTGACTCCCACCGCTAACCCCGAGGTTGACTCTCTGACTCCCGACGCCTACCCTTTGGTAATGCTGGTAGTGCACGGCGAGGCGTTCAGGCTCAAGGCGATTGCGGCGCCGACGTACGTCTTCACAGGCTGGGAAGGGGATCTGACAGGCAACGACACTGAAGTCACGCTTCAGGTGACACACGAGAAGCGGGTCACCGCTGTCTTCTCGCTGATAACATACCCGCTGGCCACCACGGTTGAGGGCGGGATTGGCGGCAGCATCCTCGTCCAGACCGTGCCGACCGCCGATGGCTACGTCATCGGCACCGAGGTCGGTGTGCGAGCCGATGCCGGAGAAGGGTACCGTTTCAGCCACTGGAGCGGAGATGCCTCCGGCAGCCAGAACCCGCTAACCATTGTACTGGATTCTGCCAGGCAAGTTACCGCTCATTTCGTGGCCGTCTCCGCGTCGCTCTGGTCGTGGCCGTCTCCGCGTCGCTCTGGCCGTGGCTGGTCTCGGCGCTGAGCGTCATGGCCGTTGCCGTCTCACTCTATTTCCTGAGGCGAAGACCCGTTGCCGGGTAGGGCGGCTGGTCGGCCTGTCCTTGACCCTTCAGGCCATGGCGGCCAGTCTCCGGGCTCCTTCCTTGGCGAATGAATGGGCTGTGTGCCTCGTCAATACCGCTGTTCCCACTTGCGATGATCGCGACTCTGCCTTCCAGTGTTCTTCACACGTTGCCCCTTTTCGACCCGACCTTACTTCTTTCGTCGCCAAGAGCACCCTGGGCGTGACGGTTGATACGGTGAGTTCTCTTGCTGGCCGATAGTCAGGAGCTGAATTGAACCGGAAGATGCTGGGGTTGAAGTGGCAATGGTCACAGGAGAAGAGCTGCGGTGGCACGGTGGGTGGCAGTTACGGAGCATTCATTGGTACAGTACATCGCCCGGCGTTGTGCATGATGGACGGGCCGACCTCGCAGGTGGCGTCTTTTCCTCAGATGGCGGGAGGTCTCGTGCGTCCGGTGAGAAGTTACACCATCACCGGCCAGGCAAGCCGTGCCGAGCACAAGAACCGCCACAATCTCTTGACCAAGAGAGTGATCAACGACGAGCTAGTACTCTTCACTGCATTGCTTCAGTCAGCATACCTTCCATCGCTTCCCTGGTCATATCGCCGACATTCACCACCCGGATTATCCCTTCGGTGTCCAGGAAGAAGCTGGTGGGGATGGCGGTAATCTCATAATCCCTGGCTACCTCCCCTGTTATGTCCAGGAGGATTGTCCAGCTGAAACCCCCCTGCTGGATGTACCGGCGTATTGTGCCTTCATCTTCCAGGGGATCCACGCCAAGCACCACCACTCCTTTATCCTTGTACTCCTGATGCACCGCCTCGATTTCTGGCATCTCGATTCGGCACGCAGGGCACCAGGTAGTCCAGAAGTTGATGAGTACCACCTTGCCACGAAAGTCGCTCAGGCGCACCAGATTTCCGTCGAGGTCTTCAAGGACAAAGTCGGGAGCGGGGTGCCCCACCTCCGGAGCGGGAGTCAGTTCGATTGGCTCAGAACCCGTGCCATTACCGCCATCGGGGACGGGCAGCCCCACCTCCGGAGCAGGGGTCAGCTCGATTGCCTCAGAACCCGTGCCATCATCGCCATCGGGAATGGACGGCCCCACCTCCGGAGCGGGAGCCTGTTCGGTTGTCTCGACACCGGTACCGCTGGCTGGATTCGAATCCGAGGTCTGGCTGGCACAACCCAGGATTACCGCAAACGTCAAGAGTACTGGCACCAGCAGCCCCAGGGCCAGAGGGCAAGACCTCGACCTGCTGCGTCCCGGTAAGTGGTTCATCTGTCTCCCAATCCTCGGATGCCCTGTTCCGGACGTTTTCCACACTAGACCGGAAACAAAGAGCATTGCTGCCAACCAAGACAGGCAGCAAGCTGCCGCCTCTGACTACTGACCTGCCCCAGACAGTGTAACACTCGAGATGTTGGAGTTCCCGATGTTTCAGCTAGCCGAGCAGCCACAGGAGCAAACTGCAGGCGTCCCCTGGCCTGATTGGATGGCATCATCAGTTCGGGGGAAGCATCCCGCCGGTGTGCTCTACCTCCCACTCCACCCACCTGAATCATGCTGTGCCAAGAGACGTGTGTCAAGTGTTCCAAGGAACTGAACGCCGGTTTCCAGTAAACACACTCGTGTCAGCGCATTCACGGGCACTGGCGTCTAATGACGCCCCTGCTATCCGCCCAGTACCTCCCCGTGCCTCATCCATACTCGTCCCACATTCCCACCTAGATAGTATCTCTGTGTGCACAATGGGATGTCAGCCCTGATTTCCCTCCCGCTTGTCACAATCGACATGAAGGCGCCGCCATTGGTCGGTGGGGTGGTGACCTGCCTGGCTCCGTTGACATCGCCCACAACAATCGCTAGAATAACCCTCGACACGCAGCACTAGTCCGCATGCCCGCCCGATCTCAAGGCCGACAGCTTTCCGGCAATCGGAATGGCCACACTTGATGGCCAAGCGATCGCGACGGACAGACCTGCCGAGACCGCTGGCATGGAAAGCCAGCCCTTCCTGCAAGGGAGTGCACAGCGGGATACTGAGAAGATGTCCACAGTATACGGTCTGTTCACGTCTTCAATGTGAAGAGCCTCACCACGCTGATGACAGAGGATTCCGGGAGGCGGGGACACAGATCACAGATCGAGGGCGGGGGGGCTGCTGCGGGAATCCGCAATGGAGACTGACAGCCCGGTGTCGCGGACGTGCCATGTTGCTGGCGACGTTTGGAAGCATGGCACCTCGGCCTGAGTTGATGTGGGACGACCCAGCACGGAGGTGTTCATGGCAGAGCTAGCTTTGGACGGTGTCAGGATACTTGATCTAAGCGGAGGTATCGCTGGGCCCTACTGTACCAGATTGCTGGGTGGCTTTGGCGCCGAGGTAACGAAGGTAGAGAAGCCTGACGAAGGAGATGAATCCAGAAGAGTAGGGCCTTTCCCAGAGGACATCCCCCATCTGGAAAGGAGTGCCCTCTTCCTTCACCTGAACACCAGCAAGAAGGGCGTTACCTTGAATCTCGAGACTCTTGCTGGAAGAAGGATACTCCGTCAGCTGGCGGAGAGGGCAGACATTCTGGTGGAGAGCTTCGAGCCGGGGCAAATGTCGGATTGGGGATTGGACTATGAGAGCCTGGAGAAGACAAACCCGAGACTGATTGTGACCTCCATCACCCCCTTTGGGCAGACAGGTCCGTACCGCCACTACAAGTGGAGCTCCGCGGTGCTGGATGCCCTGGGAGGGCATACGTACGTGCAGGGAGATCCCAAGCGAGAGCCTTTGAGGTATCCGGATGGTACAGCTGAGTGCACCGCCGGAATGTTTGCCTCCGTCGCCACAATGGGGGCTCTCCACTACAGTGGAGACACGGGCCAGGGGCAGCACATTGATGTCTCAATTCTTGACTGTCTCCCCGGATTGGATTCCTTTCGCACTGTCCGCTGGACCCACCTTGGGGTGATACAGGAAAGACGGGGCGGGCGCTACGCTCAATGGCCCGGCAAGCTCTACCCATGCCGCGACGGATACGTTGGCCTGTGCGGCATCGGGCCCACCGGCACTTTGCTGCCGATGTACAGCGTAATGGGAATCCCCGAACTGCTGAACCCAGAGTATGAAGATTTCGCCCAGAGGGAAGAACGTGCGGAGGAGCTGGATGCCCTCGTGCAACCCTGGTTGATGGAGCATGACAGATACGAGATATTCAATGCCCTGCAGGCCGTGAGGGTTCAGGCTGGCGTGTGCAATTCGGCCGAAGACCTCCTGAAAGACCCGGGGCATGAGGCCAGGAGATTCTGGGTGGAGATGGAACACCCCGAGGCCGGGAAGCTGAAGTACCCGGGAGAGCCGGCCCGCATGTCGGAGACAGCCTGGCAGACAAGCCGTGCCCCGCTTCTCGGCGAACACAATGAAGAGATATATCAAGGGGAGTTGGGCTACTCATCACGAGAACTGACGCAACTGAGGAGTAGCGGTGTCATCTAGTACGGTGGAGGTATCGACCCCCTCAGAACAGGAGGGTCGGAGGGCGAAAGAAACGTGGGCTCATTTCTCATTTCTTGAGAACTCTGGTCGGATCGATCCTGGCTCACACGGTTGCGGGTAACAAGGAGATCTAGCGATGCAGAAGCTGCCACTCACAGGGATACGAGTTATCGCCCTTGAGTTCTATTGGGCAGGACCACTCAACACTCAGATGCTTTCGGATCTGGGAGCAGAGGTGATAAAGGTAGAGCATCACCTGGCAAGAGGACCGGCCAAATCTTCAGAGGCTGCGGCACGATTCCGATTCTTCGCAGATTGGGATCCTGGAGAAAGCCCGTGGAATCGTAGCGGATTCCTCAACCAGTTCGCACTTGGCAAGCGCAGCGTAGTTATGGACCTGAGTCACCCCAGAGGGAAAGAGCTCTTTCTGAGACTGGTCAAGATTAGTGACGTGGTACAGGACAACTACAGTGCTCGTGTGATGCCCAACTTCGGCTTTGACTATCCTGTTCTCAAAGAGGTCAACCCGCGGATCATCATGGTTCGCCAGCCAGGCTTCGGGACCATAGGGCCATACAAGGACTACGTTGCCGGCGGCTGTCCCACCGGTGTTCATGGCGGCTTGCCTTTCTATCACGGCTATCATGACGGTGAGCCGATGCGTCCGGAATCATGCATCGTGGACCCATGGGCGGGGATACACGCTTGTTGCGCTGTCTTGGCAGCGCTGTGGCAGAGGCGCAGGACTGGTCAAGGTCAGTTCATTGACTCGGGGCAATGTGAATCGGTTGCCACGGTGCTGGGTGACAAGGTGCTGGGATACCAGATGGAATCGAGCCGGCCTCCCCGCGTCGGGAACCGTCACTATTCGATGGCGCCTCACAACTGCTACCCCTGTCGCGGAGAGAACAAGTGGATAGCCATAGCTGTCGCCTCTGATGAGGAGTGGTCAGCCCTGTGTGTGGCAATGGGGGACCCACTCTGGGCAAAGGATGAACGATTCAGCAGCCAGTTGGACAGGAGAGGCAGCCAGGATGAGCTTGATCGCCGGATTGGGGAGTGGACACTGCGACACGACCACATCGAACTGATGCACGTGTTGCAGAATCATGGCGTTGCCGCGGGTGCGGTTCTTGATCAGAGCGAAGTGATGAGCGATCCACATCTCAAAGAGCGGAACTGCTACGTTGAGATCGACCACCCCGAAACCGGGGTCCGCCCCTATGCCCGTTCCCCCTGGAACATGTCAAAGACGCCCAAGCGAGAGTGGCGGCAGGCACCACTGCTTGGCGAGCACAATAGGTACGTCCTTGGCGAACTGTTGGGCTTATCGGACCGGGAGATCGCTGAGTTGGAGAAGGAAGAGGTAATAAGCGACCGACCACTCGCCTGACAAGCCCACTGCAAGTATTGGAGTGAAAGTTCCCCCAGGTGTCTTTGGCGGAGCAAGGAGAGGAGCTAGAGCAGGCGTGGAAGCGATTGATGTTCTCCCCGAGAACTCCGGCATGCTGAGTGGTACACCGTTTGGGAGCAGGCAAGAGGTCGCTGTTCCGGGAATCCGCAGTGAAGGTTGACGGTCAAGTGCTATGGCTCCACCATTTGGTGACAAGAGTGCCAGGGCCTCAAGATATCTCGCCGCGAGTTGAGATGGGGAATCCGAATAGAGCAAGGAGAGCAGAGAAATGAGTCTTCCCAGTTTGTCCCTAGAAGGAAAGGTGGCTATTGTCACCGGGGCTGCCGGTGAAAGAGGGGCGGGTCGGACGATTGCCCTGACTTTTGCCGAAGCCGGGGCTGATGTCGCCGTCTGTGACAAAGTGGCTGACGTTCATGACCGCAATCTGGGGGCAAGGGTTGAAGAGATCAAGCAACTCGGGCGGCGTTCGCTGGCCATCCAGGCTGACATCACGAAGAAGAGTGACGTCGACAATATGGTCAAGAGAGTAGAGGACGAGCTTGGCCCGGTTGATATTCTGGTAAACAACGCCGGTGTTTACAAAGGTGGCACCGTGCTTGAGATGGATGAAGAGTCCCTGGACAGTGTCATGGATGTTAATCTCAAGGGAACCTTTCTCTGCTGCAAGGCAGTAATCAAGGGAATGATGGAAAGGAAGAGCGGCAACATCGTCAACTTTGCCTCGATCAACGCCCTTTCCATGCCAGCCGGCTCGACAGCCGGAAGAAGCATTTACGCTGCCTCCAAGGCCAGCGTCATTTTGGTCACCCGGGCACTGGCTCTGGAGTTGGGCAGCTATAACATTCGGGTCAACGCTATTGCGCCGGGCGCCATAGAAACGGATATGGGCCTGCATAACAGGTATGAGGCGGGCGACACGGCAAGGCCCGACGTTCTTGATAACCCGGACCGAAAGATGTTTGGACCCAAGCTCGGCGAGTTGATACCGCTGGGGCGCGCAGGCGAGCCAAGCGACATGGCCAACGCCGCCCTGTTCCTAGTTTCCGATGCCGCCAGCTACATCACCGGGCATACTCTTGTTGTCGATGGCGGTTGGATGGCCTAGATGCCCCTGGTAGCTGCTGGGAGGTCGGTTAGCTGTGCAGGGGGCCGCACGGATTGCAGCCCACATTTCGAAAGGAGGTCCTGAATGTCCAAGTACGATCTCAAAGACAAGATCGCCATCGTTACCGGTGGTGGTAGAGGTATCGGCAAGGGCATCGCCCTGGAGTACGCGAAAGTTGGCGCCAATGTCGTCGTCGCCAGCCGCAATAAGGAAAACCTGGAGGAGGTCGCTGCCGAAATCAAAGCCCTTGGCCAGGAATCGCTGGTCGTTGTCACTGACGTCACCATCCCGGAACAGGTGGACAACCTGGTCAAACAGACAGTGGACAGGTTTGGCCGGATTGACATTCTGGTCAACAACGCTGGAGTCGGCGATACAATGCGGTTGAGCAAGCTGGAGGAGCTCTCCCCCGAAGCCTGGAGGGCCACCATTGACCTCAATCTCACCGGTACGTTCATCTGCAGCACTGCTGTTGGCAGGGTGATGATTGCGCAGAAGAAAGGGAAGATAGTCAATATCTCCTCGGTCGTTGGTATCTACGCCCAACCGATTTTACCTCACTACAGTGCGTCCAAAGCTGCAATCAACAGCCTGACCGTGTCGCTGGCTATGGGGTGGGCGCAGTACGACATCAATGTCAATGCCATCGCCCCCGGCTCGATTGTCACCGAAAGGCACCACACGAATGTGAAGACGGTAGCCGACGATGGTACGCCAATACCGCGGTTGCAGCTCCCCGGCAGTACCGAAGACGTAGGTCATCTGGCGGTCTTCCTTGCCTCGGAAGCATCCGACCATATCAGCGGGGAGATTATGGGAATCATGGGTTTGATGCGTACCTGACCTTGTCAGGCATGGCTGCCCAATCTCTCTCAACCGTACCACGGTAGTGAAACGAGGAGGTCCAGGAATGAGCATATCCATATCTCTGGAAGGAAAGGTGGCTATCGTTACCGGGGCTGCCGGCGAAAAGGGGGTAGGTCGGGCGATTGCGCTTACTTTCGCTGAGGCGGGGGCTGATGTCGCCGTCTGTGACGAAGTGGTTGACATCTATGACCGCAATCTTGGGGCAGTGGCTGAAGAGATCAAGAAGCTCGGGCGGCGTTCCCTGGCTATCCAGGCTGACGTCTCAAAGAAGAGCGACGTTGACAGCATGGTCCAGAAGGTCGTCGATGATCTTGGCCCGGTTGACATCCTGGTAAACAACGCCGCGATACTGGGTCCCGCGTCCAATGACGCCTTTGATGCCACCGAAGAGGAGTGGGACAGGGTCATGGCGGTCGACCTCAAGAGCCACTATCTCTGTTCCATGGCGGCCGGCAGAGGAATGATGGAGCGGAAGACCGGCAATATCATCAACATAGACTCGATCGAGGGTGCAACCTTCATGGTTGGCGGCGTGAGACCCTATGCCGTTGCCAAAGCCGCCGTCCAGTTCCTTACCAGGATGCACGCCAAGCAACTAGGCAAGTACAAT
>JAZFSU010000301.1:0-3465 GCA_036446335.1 Dehalococcoidia bacterium
ACCCGTGAGCACACCCCACAAGCAGGGACAGGGCGAGGTCGCAAGGAGCTACGAGCCTGGCCGGTGTGCTGAGAGCCGCCAAAGCCGGCGGCAAGACCGCTCAGGCTCCTCAGGCAGAGCGCCACGCGAGAGAACGCAAGTTACTTGCGCCGCCTGCGGCAAAGAGACCGAGGTGCCTTTCGTCCCACGGACGGGTCGTCCGGTCTATTGCGATGATTGCTTCACCAAGGAGAGGGATCAGCGGTAGCAGCGATTCGCTCGATTGATCAGCAACATCAGGAAACGCCTTGCCCCCAGTGGGGGCAAAGCGTTTTGCCTTCACCCTCAACGGATCTATTCAGCCATTCCGACTTCCCGTTTGACATCCGTCCTACGGTATGGTTAACTGGGGCCGAGGTCGAGACCAGTCCCCTGTCCCGCCTCGGGGGCATGCCATGAATATCGGTGCCTTGATTGTGAGGCTTCGCCTCCCCGAGAACCACTCCCTCAAGGGCAAGAGGAAGGTACTCAAATCAATCACTGCTCAAGTGAGCAACCGATTCAACGTCTCAATCGCCGAGGTTGACGACCAAGACCTGTGGCAACTGGCCACGCTCGGGGTCAGCTGCGTCAGCAATAGTGGCCGCCACGCAAATGAGATCCTCTCCCACGTGATGAACTTCATCGAGAATGCCAGGGGCGATGCCGAGATCGTCGACTATGAAATCGAGATCGTGCATGTTTTCTAGTACAGCCTGGTGAAGCAATGGACGCTCCTGCCTTCGTTTCCCACCTGAAGGGACTGCCAGCCTACAGTGATCAGATCGTTCATGTCGAGCACATTGCTCCCCGGAGCGCGTCCTACGGTGAACTCGAGAAGCCGCTCCAGGCCGAACTGCAGGCTTCCCTCGAGCTCAACCACCTGCTCCCGCTCTACAGCCACCAGGTTGCCGCCATCAACGCTGCCCGCGCGGGCCGGAACGTGGTGGTGGTCACTCCCGCCGCGAGCGGCAAGACGCTCTGCTACAATATCCCGGTTCTGGACACGATCCTGACCCACAAGGGGAGCCGCGCTCTCTACCTGTTCCCCACCAAAGCCCTGGCCCAAGATCAACTTCGCAGTCTGGAGGAATTGACTTCCCCGCAGCGGATCAAGCTGAAGTACGCCACTTTCGATGGCGACACGCCCCAGTGGGAACGCGCTGAGATAAGGCGATCAGCGGAGATTGTGCTCTCAAACCCCGACATGGTGCATCTCGGCATCCTGCCGAATCACCGCAATTGGGCCGGGTTGCTCTCGCGGCTGAGGTACGTCGTTATCGACGAGGCCCACGTATACCGCGGAGTCTTCGGCTCCCACGTGGCCAACGTGCTGCGACGCCTCAGGCGGCTTTGTGCCCGCTACGGGGCCAGCCCTCAGTATATCTGCTGCTCCGCGACCATCGCCAACCCCGAGGAGCATGTGGAGAAACTTGCCGGTCTCCCGTTTGAAGTCGTCACGGAGAACGGCTCTCCCCACGGAGGCAGAGACTTCGTATTCTGGAATCCGCCGCTTGTGGACCAGGCCAAGTCCGCCCGCCGCAGCGCCAACAGCGAGGCTGCTCTCCTGCTGACCGAACTGGTGCGGCAAGAGATTCGAAGCCTTGCCTTTGCCCGCAGCCGCCGGATGACCGAGCTCATATACCTCTATGTTCGAGACCAGCTCAGTCAGAAAGACCCCGAACTCGCGAAGATGATCAAGCCCTACCGCGCCGGGTACCTGGCCGAGGACCGGCGTCAAATTGAGCGCGACTTGTTTGAGGGACGCCTCATAGCCGCCGTGGCAACCACGGCGCTGGAGTTGGGAGTGGACATCGGAGGTCTGGACGCGACCGTACTCACCGGATACCCCGGCACCATTGCCAGCACCTGGCAGCAGGCAGGCAGGAGCGGTCGCAGCGGGGAAGGCGCGCTGAGCATCCTCGTAGGCCTCGACAATCCGCTGGATCAGTACCTGATGCGCCACCCAGAGTTCTTCTTTGGCAGGAGCCACGAGAACGCGTTGATTGACCCGGACAACATCCATGTCCTGAAGCCCCACCTTCTGTGCGCCGCATGGGAGATGCCTCTGACCAAGGTCGACGGTGACCTGTTTGGAGACAACGGCAACCGGGCGGAGGCGGAACTGGAGAAAGCAGGTTTGCTCAACAGGCGGCGGCGCCGCCTGTACCCGTCTCCACAGGTGGCCTACCCCGCCCAGGAGGTCAACATCCGATCCATCTCATCCTGCAACTACGCCCTGGTCGATTCCGGCAGCGGCCGCCTTCTGGAGACAATAGAGGAGGCCAACGCCTTTTTTCAGATCCATCCCGGCGCCGTCTATCTTCATCAGGGTGAGTCATACTTGGTTGTCGATCTGGACCTGGCAGCGCGGACCGCCTATGCTGTGCCGACCGACGCCCAGTACTACACGCAGACCAAGGACATTACGGACATTGCCGTTGTTAACGTGGACCTCGAGAAAACCGTCTACGGCACTGAAGTGTATCTGGGCATGGTGGAGGTCACGACCACGGTCCTCGGCTTCAAGAAGAAGAGAATTCTCACCGAAGAAGTGTTGGGTGAGGAGCCCCTGGACCTGCCGTCCGACTCCTTCTCCACCGTGGCCCTCTGGTTCAATGTGCCTCCCCATGTCGGGGAAAGGCTGGCCGCAGCTGGTCTCGACTTCGCCGGAGGTCTGCACGCTGCCGAGCACGCGGCTATCGCCCTGCTGCCGCTGTTCGCTCTGTGCGACCGCAACGACATCGGCGGCGTCTCCACACCACTACACCCCGACACCGGCAGAGCTCAGATCTTTATCTATGATGCCTACCCTGGGGGAATCGGCATCGCCGAGAAGGGATTCGAGTTGGTGACCCATCTGTGGCAGGCAACTATGAAGGCCATATCGGAGTGCCCCTGCGCCAGCGGGTGTCCAGGCTGCATTCACTCTCCCAAGTGCGGCAACAACAACGAGCCTCTTGACAAGGGCGCAGCAACCATAATATTGGAGGAGCTCCTCGGCGGAGAGACGCCATGAGCCTTGGGTCGAGCGCCGAGTACTACGTAGGGACGAGTGGCTGGCACTATGACCACTGGCGCGACAGGTTTTATCCCAGAGGGAGCTGCCCAAGCGCCAGTGGCTTCAGTTCTACGCCCAGAGCTTCTCAACAGTCGAGCTCAACAACAGCTTCTACCAACTGCCGGCCGAGAATACCTTTGCCGGCTGGCGAGACTCTTCTCCGGAAGACTTCGTGTTCGCGGTGAAAGTCAGTCGTCAGATCACGCATCTCAAGAAACTCAAGGACGTCGAGTGACCTCTTCAGAACTTCCTGGACAGAGCTAGAGTGCTGCGCGGTGCGCGCGACCCACTCCTCTATCAGCTTCCGGGAAACCTGCACAGGAACGACTCGCGCCTGGAGGCCTTCGTTTCAATGCTTCCGGGAGATCTCAGCCACGTCTTCGAGT
>JAZFSU010000302.1:0-2475 GCA_036446335.1 Dehalococcoidia bacterium
TTGCTAGTCCAGGTAGCCCAGAGCCCTCAGCCTCTGCTTGACTTCCTCTTCCTCCTCCTTGGTGAAGGCCACAGTGTCTTCCTCATCGTCCTTGAGGACTTCTTCCAGCACGAAGATGACGTACTCATCGACCGAACCGAAACCTGCATTGCTCAGCCGTTCCTCTACCCTGCCGTACAGGTTGGCCGACAGGTATACTGCCTTGTTTTCTTCCGTGCTCATTCTTCCTCCTGCAGATGGCTGGGTCTTCCAAGCCTTTCGCCTATGGGCCACATCTCGTCGGTGATTATCTCGACTCCAGGGATGATTATGGTATCGTGGCCCAGTATCACACCCGAATCGCAGCACAATCGTAACTCAGGCTTGGAATTGAGTCAACAGGCCGATAGTACCGGTATGTGGGAGTATTGAAGGACTCTGAAACTTTAGGCAGTATGACGATGGGGATATGCCACCCTATTGTGCGGCGGTAGCGGTGGCTTGGCGGCGCGAAGATTGGCCACAAGAGAACCGTCGGCGGCACCCATCCGGGTTGGTGGCTGAGGTGGGGGGGAAGTCTCCGCAATACGAACTACCTGGAGAGACCGGGAAGGATGCCGTGGGCCAGCCCTAGTATCCCAGGTCCTCGCCGATCAGCACCACCTCTATTCTCTGCGGCCACGTCTGGCATTCGACAATCACCGTATAGGCACAGTGCCTGATGTCTTTGCAGTCGATGCACACGCCGGTTGTCCCGCATGGTGTGGGCGGGTAGCCATGTTGTTTCTCCAGCCTCCGGGCGTTGATGGGCGCGGCGACTTCTTTCACTCGCTTCAACGCTTCGTCGACGTTGGCCACGATTTTGTTGACTCCGCTGACTACGATGACCCTTTCGGGGCCCCAGATAAGGGCCGCCACGCGGTTGCCAAAACCGTCTGTGGCCACCAGCTTGCCGTCCATCGTGATCGCGTTGATTCCTGTCAGGAAGACATCGGCAGTGAGCGCCTTCTTGCCCACGTCCGCGATTTCTTGCAGCACCGTTTCCAGTGGGGGGTGGTATTCCTTGCCGTCCTTACGGTAGGGGCAGTGAATCTGATGACTCCCCCTCTTCTCAAGCTGCTCCATGATGCCTGTCTGAACGAGTGTGAGCGAGCCTCCGGCCCCGATTGTGACGCCCTCGGGGATTATTTCCAGGAGCTTCGATCGGGCCTCATCCCGGTTCTGCACAAAGTGGCACTTGAAGTTGTTGCGCTCCAGGGTCTTTATGCACCTCTCGGCCAGCTTCTGGCCGTACCACTGCATTTCCTCCAGGTTCTGCATCTCTAGCCTCCATCACAGAGCTGTCCTCTGCTAGTCCTCTCCAAAGTAGCCCTTCTTCCGCGCTTCGGCGATATACTCGGGCTCAGACCACCACTTCTCGATTCCGTAGTCCTCAGCTATCACGTTTGCAGCGATGTAGCTGGGGCCGAAAGTGACGAGCCCTCCCGGGTTGGTGCTGGCCCCGCAAACGTACAGGTTCTTCACCGGCGTCCTGCAGTGAGAGCACTCGTCGTTAGGCCTGTTGCTGGCCATCTGAAACACTTCGTAGGCTCCCTGCTTGACTGACCCCTGCACCATGTTAAGGTACTTCGTCGAGAAGTCAAGCGGAGTCAGGAGGTAGGTCCAGAGCACCTTGTCCCTGGTCAAGTTGGGCGCATACCTTTGCAGTGTGGCCAGGAACCGCTCCTCGTGCTCCTCCCGCAGCTTGTGATCCCACCATTTCTCGGCGCCTTCCTTCAGTTTGTACGGCGCCATCTCGTACATGGCTGCCGTATGCCTTCCTTCGGGTGCCTGGCTCGGGTCGTGCATCGTGGGAAAGACGGCGTCGAAGCCGATATTCGACATCAGTTCTCCATTGCCTATCGCCTGCCAGTGATTTGTCAGGTCGTCAGGGGTCTCGTAGCCCAGGATGTACATGAGTCCGTTACTGATGTCCTGGTCCGCGGCGAAAGCTGGGAGCTCCTCGAGCGCAGCATGAACGGCACATAGACTCCACTTCTCCCAGCGCCAACTCTTGACCTTGTCCACGAATTGAGTGGAGAGATGCCCCTCGCCTACGTAATCCAGGAAGGTCTGGTGGGGGTCAATGCTGCTTATCACGGCCTTCCCAGCTTCGTGAACAGTGCCGTCGTCGAGCTCCACTCCCGTCGCGGCGCCGTTCTCCAGGATTATGCGCTTGATCGTTGTGCTTCCTCTGAGATGGCCACCGCCTGACTCCTGGATGATGCGGGCCAGCGCATTGCTCAAACGATGCGACCCGCCAAGGCAGAGCCTGGAGTTCACCGCCCGGTCCAGCATGAGAGGGACGAGGAAGCCAAGCCCGCCGTCATCATGTTCCAGGCCCCAGTGGCACGCAAGATAGAGCATCAGAGTCCTGACCCGTTCATTCTCGAACAGCTCATACACAATGTCCTGCGGACTCTTGGGCTGGTACCCGGATATCTCTTTCCCTATCTC
>JAZFSU010000303.1:0-3286 GCA_036446335.1 Dehalococcoidia bacterium
GACCACCGCCGCCACGATCGAGAGCCACGACGGGTAGCGGGCGCTGCTCGCCGACTGAGAGTTGACGACGCGGTTGCAGGCAGCCAGCGGGTTAGCTAAAATGGATTATCAAGCACGGGCCGCTAGCTCAATAGGCAGAGCAGCTGACTCTTAATCAGCAGGTTGAAGGTTCGATTCCTTCGCGGCTCACTTCGAGACTGGGCAACCGGATGACCCGCCAGATCCCCAAGCCTACCCCAGTATCGTAGGCAACCAGATGACCCATCCAAAACACCAAGCCGACCGCAAAATGAATAGTGAAACACTCTACCGAAGGAATCGGGCTAGGGGATGCTGTCTCAGCATTCTTGTTCTCACTCCAGGCTGAAGGGCGATCGAGACGGACACACGAGTACTACGCCAAACTGCTCAGTCATCTCCTGCGCTACTGTCGGGAACAGGACTGGCCGGACCAACTAGCAGCGCTGGATTCGAACCGCATCCGGGAATTCCTCAGCTACACCGGGTCTCGAAAACAGACGTACAACACGGGCAACGGCAGCCTCAGGACCTCCAAGGCCAAGCCATCCACGGCCTGGCCATACTTCAAGGCCATACGCCGCTTCGGCAACTGGGCCGTGGAAGAAGGCCTACTCCAGGAGAACCCTGCCAGGAAGATCCATTTCAAGCAGCCCAGGCCGGCGCAGGTTCAGCCGTACAACGAGGATGAGTTGCGCCAGCTACTTGCCGTCTGTGACCTGGATATCCGACCCGGTGCACACTTCACAGACATCCGAAACAAGGCGATGATCCTGCTCTTTCTTGACGGAGCACTCCGACTGAGCGAGTTGGCCGCGATCGAAGTCACGGACCTAAGCCTCCCACAAAGACTCGTACGGGTGATGGGAAAGGGTGATAAGACGGCCTTCTGCCCCTTCTCGCCCGCCACCGCCAAGACCCTAGTCTTGTGCATGGCCGTACGAGAACGCCGCGCCAAATCGAATGCCTTGTGGATAACGGAGGAAGGCACTGCCTTCACTGCGGATGGGCTCGGATCATGGTTCACTCGGCTGAAGAAACGAGCGGGTATCCTCGGTCCCGGGGGAGTCCACAGGCTACGCCATAGCAGTGCCCTCCAATACCTTAGATCCTCCAAGGATTCATTCTTATTGCAGCTGTTCCTGAGACATGAAGACCTGGCAATGAGTCGGCGCTACACTCAGGCCCTCAAAGTCGAAGAGGCCCTTGAGGCCCACCGCAACGAGGCAAGCCCGGTGGAGGGGCTAAGGCTCAACTAGCCTCGCCGAATGCCAGACCAACCTCAATGCCCACCGAATTCAAATAGCGCGCGACTGCTGGGGACGTCCCGTCCTAGATACTGGGCAGAAGGGGCATATCGGGTTCAAACCAGACCGCCAGCGCCTGAAGCTAGGATACTCGAAACTCTAACTCTGTAGGTGGTGCCACCGCTGGGGGCACGTCAGCATTGACACGCATTGTTGGAGGTCGGACTGCCTAAGAAGAGCGAAAATGGGGCGCACAATAGTCATTCAGTAAAGGAGAAGAGTGCGGCCCACTGGGGACAGGTGGCGGTTCAGTCGCGCCCGCTGTCACTCCATCCGCATCACGCCGGTGTCGCAGCGATGCCAGCAATCGTTCCTTTCATCAGCCTCGCCGCCAGTGTCTTGAGACACCTCGCCCATCCCCCTACACTGTGAGCGCGTGTCTTGCCAGACAGGGCTCTGAGGCCCAGGGAGATTCCCGAAGTGCGGTTACCCCTGTACGTGAGTGAATCCAGAAAGGAGGTGAGCTATGGAAGCGTACTGTGTAAAGTGTCGTGCCAAGAGAGAGATGAGCAACACCAAGGCCATCACCATGAAGAATGGCAGACCGGCTACTCAGGGCGTCTGCCCGAAGTGTGGCACGAAGATGTTCCGAATAGGCAAGAGCTGAGATAGCATCTCTGGCAATCCAGAGGTTTCGGAGGCCGGGTATCGTAGGGTATCCGGCCTCTTTGTGTCGGGAGTGCCTGACGGGTCGAGAAGAAGGTCCGCCAGATCTCGCACCTGACAATCAGGCGTGGGGACGCCGGCGGAAAAGGGAACGATTGTCTCGCTCATGGCGGAATACTCCGCATATCTGTCTGCTAGCGTGTTTCCCCTGTCTTGAAAGGCCTCTTCTGATACTGTCCCAGGGGTACTGGCACACTCGCGGGTTTGACGGAAGGCCGTCTTGGTGGTAAACTCCGGTCACCTCTTGTCATGCAAGCTCACGAGAAAGCAGGTCGGCAAGCAATGGGCGGTAAGGAGGTACGGTCCGAATCTACTGACCCGCATTATCACCAGTAGAGAACAGACCGAACTGAATAGGTTTTCCAGCTTCTCAGGCGTCGGGTTACTCTTCCCGCAACAGGATTCCATCTTCCGCCACGGTACTTCTCCCTCATCGGGTACCCTCCAGAATCGTTCCGCGGGTAGTCACTTCTGAAGACAGAGCAGTTATCCTGTGCTGCGACCTGTGCCCGGTTTCCCGTCCTCGCCTAAGCGCATGATTGGCACTGCAGGCAACAGTGTGACCATGCAAGAACTCCTTGAAGCAGAAGCGAGTACGCCATGGCAACGCGCGAAGTCTATTTCGAGGCCACGACAGTGGCAGAGGGTCCGCGGCACCCGGGCGGTTGCGGGGCCTGGACTAATCGGGCGCCGGCGCGGTCCGCAAAGCGTGGAAGCCAAAGAGCAATGGAGGTGAAGTGTCACTCATGTACGGGATAGGTAGAGCTACTCTACAGGACTGAGTTTCTAGCTCAAGAGTAAGGAGGAGACAAATGAGAAAGAGCGTTCCTTGGCTGGTAGTAAGCTGCCTAATGGTGGCTGCCCTGGTGTTGGCATCCTGCGGCACGGCGGACACCGAGGAAGAAGAGGTGGTAGGGGTAGAGGAGGTAGCGGCAACGGGGCCGGACCCGGCTACAACCTATTCTAGAGAAGTAGGGAAGTACGGCGGCACCATGCGGTTGGGGATGGCCGCCGAGCACTCAACCTTTGACCCGCCTCTAGGGGCCCATTCCGCAGATCTAAACGTCATCGACCAAGCCTACGAACAGCTGCTGGTGCACAATCCTGACTATACCTTTCAGCCGGTGCTGGCGACGTCCTGGGAACCGAACGAAGACCTCACGGAGTGGACGTTCTACCTTCGCCAGGGCGTCAAGTTCCATCACGGCAAGGAGATGACATCGGAGGATGTGGTCTATAGCTTCGACCGGCTGTTCGAACTGGAATCTCCGGGTGCGGGAGCGCTCGGCATGATC
>JAZFSU010000304.1:0-3561 GCA_036446335.1 Dehalococcoidia bacterium
AGTGCGTTGCCGATGCTACCCGGCGTGCCCTCCGCGTAATATGCAGATATTCAAACGCGTTGCGGCGAGCGCCCAGAATGGAAGGCAAAGTCGGTTTGCTTGAGGCTTGATGGATGGGAGCGCTCGCCGCAGCGAATTCTCGCCAGAGAAGATTATGCGATTCAGGCAGCTCTCCTTGATGCTGCGCACAAAATGCTCCGCGTAAGCGTTCATCATCGGCGAACCGAATCCGCCTCCCCTCGAGCTTGTCTAAGAGGGTGCGGTTCTCCTCCTGCATGTATGCGATCGTGTCCTGCTGCTGCCGATTGATCCAGCCGGCCGGAGTCACCAACAGAAGCTGCCGAGAGTGGATGATGTTCATGGCCCCATTCTACACGACGCGAACCTCGAGACATAACGCCGTCCGGGACAAGCGTTTACGGTCGTTCAAGTTGTTGGTCACTACGCGGGTCGACCGGTTGAACGCGCGACTGGCCAAACTGGCGGCCGAGGAACATCTCGACGGCGGCGCGCGACGTTGGTCGCCAATCAAGCTGCGCCACTCAGCGACCACCGGCGTCCCTGAAGCGAGTCCTATTTTGGGGGCAGGCATCGACCATCGATCTGAATCTCGTCCATATCGCCGTCATAGTGAAAGCCATTGGACTTGACATATCCGATGTCAATACGATCGAAGTTGATCAGCCGACCAGTCCAAGCCACTTGATCATGCAATCTGCCGTCGATGTACAGCTCCACGGCCTTACCGGTATAGGTCAGCGTCACGTCATGCCATTTGCCGTCATCAACTGCCGTTTCTGACTTGACCTCGGGAGATCGACCTTTACGGCGTTTGTCTCCCACTTTCGTCTTGGTCGGCGATGTTGTCTGAATCCAAGCTGCAACTCGGCGCTCGTGGACCATGAGGTAGGTACCGTGGGCCTTGTTGTCACTGGTTTGAAGGATGCGGGCGAAGCGATGTCGGCGCCCACTTGGGTCCATGCGGACCATCACGCGGATGGTCATGGCCGTGCAACCCAGGAGATCCGATTCCTGGTTAAGGTCCACGCGCAGGTACTGCTTGTCCCTCCCGGAGAAACTGGCGTGACCGCCTTTCAAGGTAGGTGCGCTTTTGGACTCGATCCGGTTCTTCTTCCCGCTTGAATCTCTCGCTGTGAGGCTCTGGAAATCGATTGCCAGCACGTTTCCCTTATTCATTGGCTCTTGGGGAAAGAGCAATTCGATTGCCTTGTCCGCCCCAGCCTCCGAGTCGTGGCCAACGCCGGGCAGTTCATGGATCTCGAAGCGAAATGGATCATCCCTGGGCCGATTGCCGATCGCCTTCTGGTGCTCGTGTTCCCGCCGCATGGCAGCGTAGTAGTTTCGAGCCCTTTCGATGTGGTTCCGGCCTTGCCGCCCAACTTCTTCAAGGCGTCGTGGACCGGACACGGCGGTGTCTTCCTGGCCGACAATGACGAACACCTGCAAATCCAACAGCCGATTGAGTCTCTCTGTCATCTGCGACTCGGACAGCCTCAAGTCGTCCGCCTCAATCTGCTGACCGAACCACTCTTCCAAGTTGGCCATACGGATGCCCCAGGGATAGTCCTTGTCACGGCGAGGGAAGGTGAACGTACCGGCTGCCGAGAAGGCGATCTTGCCGATCAGTTCCGGGTAGAACGTCGCAAACCTGTGAACGAATTGACCGCCGCCGGAATGGCCGTACAAGTGGAATCTCTCCCGATTCATGAGGTTCTTCCTGAAGAACTCGAAGATCTCGATCAGCTTGAGATCAGAGCGATGGTGGTTGTTCTTGTTCAGCAACCTTTGGAATCCCATAAGGTGCCAGTCCTTGATGATGCGGCGGTCGATGAACCTGCCGTTGTCGTCCATATCGATTCTGCGATTGACGGGCCAGTTGAGCAGGCCCTCGAACGAAGGAGCTATGATGACCAGGTTCTCGATGTCGGCAATGTGCCTGAACTGGGCGATTCTGTTCAATGCACCTGGGCGGTGCCACTCCCCTGCGCCGTGGACGGCGACGAGGTACTCCGCCGTTTGAGGCTCGAAATACTTGGGTATGTAATAGAGGGCCTTTGTGTGGCTGATCGTCAAGTCTTCATGCAATCCAGGTTCCTTGGAGAGCGCTGGTTCGACCTTCTTGGGGAAGACGAGCTTGAAGTGGCGGCCAGCGTTCTTGCCGACGAATCTCTGCTCCCCCAGCCCGACTTTTTCGATGGCCTTTCCGGGAGCCAAGCCCTTCATACCAATACACAGGTAAGAGGCCCGGCGGTTCTGGTGAAGCAAACCTTGTTTAGCACCAATGCTAATCAGGGCCTGCTGCCCCCTCTCGTCGAAACGCCGGACGGCGTTGTTCTTTGCCGCGACAACAACGAGCGTCCCGTTGGGCAGCTTCTCAACGTCCCTGGCCAACCCCTCGCTGGCGCCAGGCGCGGTCGAAGTGTTGTAGTGGAATTGGTGAAGGACGCGACTCTGGTTGATGGCCACGAGATACAGACCGGCCAGTTGAGGACCTTCCCTGGCTTCGTCAAAGAAGATGTGCTCGCCTACGCGGATGAAAGCGCGGTCTCCGGAACCCTGACCAACGCTTGCCGCCTCCACATAGTGGACGAGTTGGTGAAAATCAGCCTCGGTTCCAAACGCCGCACCGCCTCCAGAGGCGACAAGCAGACCGACGACTGGCCATGCCAGGCAGGTGAAACACCACCATGTACGCTTCGCGTCCAGCACCATCACCTCTCAGTCACCAGCGGATTTAATTTGCCCGGCCCCCAGGCGTGCGGTGGCTCTTGCTTGGTCATCACCGTCCTCTTCTGAGGGCCACCAGCGACCTGCTGCTCAATCAACCGATGATTGCCCGCCTAGCTTCCGGACGTTGCCTGATGAATACGTGAGATCTACGTCATACAGTCCAGGCCGCACACCCTCAAGCCGCCACACGGCTTTCCGTTGCAGCTCTGAAAAACCCAGTCTCTCCGGGTTGTGCAAGAGGCGAACACCGCGCTGAGTCTTGGCTTGTCGAGCTTCCAGCATCACAATCTGTACGGTATCCTCTGCCGCGAGAGAGGAGCAGAACGCAGGCAGGAATAGCGCGAGACAGGATCGAGCTGCGCGTGAGCGCCCCTTCATTTACATGATCCGTGGTTTCTAGTTGCGGACTCCATGGCCACCATTGTACCCGGATCGACGTTTCGGCGGCAAGCGCACCCCAGCGTTAAAACACGAGACGCCGGACCTCACCCTATGGATCCACCCGGCATGGGAGAATGCAAGATGTTCCCATTTTACTATGCTCAAGTCGCAGATCTGTACGATTCGTGCGTCCGGTTCCGCCTGGCTGACATTTGCAGGCACCACAGGTCGAGGCCACCCGGCCGGCAGCGCTCGCTGCTGCTGAAAGCGACCATTGCTATTCTCGTTAAGGAGCTTCGCGCGAACAGTCGGAGCGCGCAGCGCCTGCGGGGTCGAACTCGCTCCGCACGCCCTGATCCTCCAGAGGAGGGCACCGGTAATCCCAGGGATCCAAGGCTTCGCACCACTGCACGACAGGGACGCCCTCCT